>CALBIE010000461.1 GCA_937893495.1 uncultured Verrucomicrobiales bacterium
CCTACTCTTCCACTGCTTCTGCCTACTCTCGCATACTCGCTTACTGACACTTTCACTGACAGTCGCAACATGACTTCGACGCCCGGTTCGACTTGGAAACCCATAAGAATTTGAGGTCGCTATTTCGGAAGCAGAACGCCCACCAAGCCTCCCTGCGCATTACTGAAACAGTGGCATTCACGAACGAGTTCGAACGAAGGGCAATAATGAGAGAATCTTCCTCACCCTTCTCTCTTTGCCAATGCGCCGTTTGGCCTGGGGTAAGGCAATTCAATAAACCAATTGGCCTGAACACTCGATGGCACGCCGAATCCAGAACGTTCAATATCTTCATCGCCGAAAAGAGCCGCGCACACAGTTTTGTTATTCGAGATCCGGCTAATCTTTTTCAATAAGAAAGACGGGCAAGGAGTCTGACTTTTACAGAACTTTCATGACACTGACACAACTACTGCTCGATCGAAATCTGCTGACACAGGAACAATTGGACGAAGTGTCTGCGATGCAGAAAAGCGATGGAGTGAGGTTTGATCAGGTGATTATCCGCAAGGGGTTTCTCTCCGAGCGCAAACTGCTTGAGGTAATGGCCGAGCAATTGCATCTTCCCTTCATGGAGCTTGAGGGAATCACCATTGGTCCGGAGGCATTGAAGGCGCTGCCATCAAAGACGGTTTACCGCAAGCGACTGCTTCCGATTGAACTGGAGGGCTCTGACCTCAAGGTGGCTACGAGCGATGCGTTTGACCTGTATGCGCTCGATGATGTTCGGATGATGACAGGCCTGAACATTCAACCCGTTCTGGCCACACGCGATGATGTCGAAAAACTGATTAAGGCTCACTACGGTCTCGGTGGCGACACCCTGGACGAACTGGCGGCAAACGACGCCGTGGAAATAGAGGGCACTGATGGAGTCAGTGATGACCTGCTCGAGATGGCGCAGGAAGCCAGCGTCATCAAGCTCGTCAATGAGTTTATTCTCGAAGCGGTCAACGAACGGGCGAGCGACATTCATATCGAACCCTATGAACGCACGATGGCGATCCGATATCGTATTGATGGTATTCTGCACGAGGCGTCAGTTCCTCCACAAATGCATCGGTTTCAAGCGGCCATCATCAGCCGTATCAAGATTCTCGCCAATCTGAATATTGCTGAACGCCGGATCCCGCAGGACGGTCGAATCAAGTTTAACGTCGGGGGACGCCAGATCGACGTCCGCGTCTCGGTAATTCCGATGCTCTTTGGCGAAGGGGTGGTAATGCGGTTGCTCGACAAGGCGAACGTCATGTTCACGCTGCAGGAACTCGGAATGTCAGCGGATATTTATGAGGTATTTCGCCGACTGATTGCCCGACCCCATGGAATTGTGCTGGTGACCGGCCCGACTGGCAGTGGCAAGACAACCACCCTTTATTCGTCATTGAACGAAATTGTCGGGCCAGAACTCAAAGTACTGACGGTGGAAGATCCGGTGGAATATCATTTGCAGGGTGTTAATCAGATCCCCGTGGACAACAAGGTAGGCATGACGTTTGCCGCAGGATTGCGCGCGATTCTCCGCCATGACCCGGACGCGGTCATGATCGGGGAAATTCGTGACGAGGAAACAGCCCGGGCGGCCATTCAGGCCTCGTTGACGGGTCACCTCGTGATTTCAACCCTGCACACAAACGATGCTCCCTCCTCGGCGACCCGATTGATTGACATGGGCATTGAACCCTATCTTGTCAGCAGCACCCTCGCCGGAGCGATGGCTCAACGATTGATGAGGCGAATCTGTAGTTCGTGCAAAACAGCCTATCAGCCCGACCCCGTCAAAACGCCAAGAGATTTCGATCTCAGTCCGGATGAAAACGTATGGAGAGGAACTGGTTGCGAGAAATGTCGCAAAACAGGGTATCACGGTCGCATGGGCGTGCATGAGCTCATGCCAATGGATGATGAGTTGTCCCAGATGATAGTGGATCGGACGTCGGCATTGGAATTGATGAAGACGGCACGCAAAAACGGAATGCGCCTACTGCGGGAAGATGGCTGGAAAAAAGTGCGGGAAGGATCCACGACCATCGATGCCGTCGTGTCGGGCACGGCCGTTTAATTTCAAACCGACCAGCTTTTTTCAGAGCGGCGGACAATCCGAATCACGGAAAATAGCGGCACCGCCTAATATAATCTCGCCGTCCATTATATCACATGGCCAATCTTGGAAATCGCCACTGACGGATGCTTCCGAGAAAATTAACCTGACATCCTGAACCCAACCAGTGCCCGAATCAAACGCCGGGCGACCTTCGAATTTGTGAAGATATGCTGGCTTGAAATGCACAACCACCGTGCCGTCTTGCTCGCTAATCTCGGCAACACTCGAATCGTGGATTTCGATTGTGGTGTTCATGCCTCAACCGGCTGGTTCGGTGTTCATTTCGCTTTCCGAATCGCTTCTCGCAGGGTCTCAATGGGCATATCCCCCATTCCACGAATTCTGTCTCCGGCAAAGCTGCACGAGTATTGTATTAAAGCAGGAGAGCCGGTAAAAAAAATGATTTCCCCGTCTCCATAGATGGTATTCTCGCGTGAATAATGACTGCTCAACGTTTTGAAACAGCGATCAAACTATGAAATAAGCCCGCCCCAACCGCCCGTTGAGCTTGAGTGGAGATTTGATCCAGTTGCCGAGCGTGACAACAAAAAACCCGGCCATGACGACCGGGTGCGAATGGGTTAGCAAGCGGGAATTTCAAGGTCAAACTGCTGGCAATGGATCACAGCGATGGCAACCAAAGATCAAGATACCAGCCGAATGGGACTCGGAAGGCTTCAAATTCGTTGCAAAGGAATTCGAGCGGTCGGTAAATGGCCCTAT
This sequence comes from uncultured Verrucomicrobiales bacterium, assembly GCA_937893495.1. GTDB lineage: Bacteria > Verrucomicrobiota > Verrucomicrobiia > Limisphaerales > JAYPXF01 > CALBIE01. Next base: position 2,867 of record CALBIE010000461.1, read on the forward strand.
AGTTTTCAGTCGAAAGACCGCCATGATAGACAATTAAGCCTGTCGGGCCCATTGAGAGCACATACAAGATCGGCAGGACAACCAGCACGCCGACCGCAATCAATAGCCCTCGCTCCCACCGTGCGGCGTCCTCTTGACGGTCCTCTTTGGTTTCCTCTTCGTCAGGCAGCGCCTGACAGGGGGTGTGGGAACTGGGGGTTAATCGGTCCCCGTGACTTGATTGGACACGGAGAATCGAAAAACGGCTCTCAAGAAACTTGTCAAACGGAATGCCAGAGGTCAACGCTCCGACAACCCAACCTCCGACACCAGTCCAGAATCCAAAGTAAATGTAGGCGATGAGCCCAACAGGAATCCCAAAGGCTAAACACCCAAGCAGCATATACGGCCAATACCACCAATAGTGCTGCATTCTCAGAGCTACTTCACACACAGGGCAAGGGAACCTCCCGAACGGTGCTGTGAGATAGCGTCGCCATGTCAGAGGAAAATCAGTCGAACATTCAGGACATTTCATACATTTGTCCGACGAAAGAACTAACCGAAATGGGAAGCTGGTGGCGTCCGGTTTGGAAACTGACGCAGCTCGCCCGAGTTCGGTTCAGTGTTTTTGTTAGCTGTGTCTATCGTGTTCATGGTCCTGAAGAAACAACCGACGCTTGAACGTGTCGAGAGTTGATCCGGAGCGCGATGCTGGCAATTGCCAAATCCGATTGGCAATCAGCAACGGCTATCCTGGCCACTGTCGAAAAACGATTGCCAAAGTGACGTATCTGGGTTCATTTCGTTGCATTTGACTGCACGAGCGACAAGAAAAGCGGAAGTGAATGAAACCCTATAAAACAAGGTGTTTTGTGAGTTTTAAAGGGGGTTCTTGATGGGAGGCTGGTCAGGAATTGAATCGGGCAATAGCGGCTTGAGAAGCCGCTTCTTCACATCGTCGAATTTCATTTTCTCGTTCAAGCCTGAATTCTCCACTTCCTCTTTCGAGAAGTCGATAACGTTGGCAGCATTCATCAGCAGTTCGTCCTGCCCGAGGATTTGTGGGGTCAGGAATATCAGCAGTTCCTTCTTCTCATCCTTGGACGCGTTGTCACGGAACAAACTACCGAGCCAGGGTATGCGGCCGAAGAACGGCACTTTCTTCTGGCGAGATTCCGATGAAGTGCTGATCAATCCACCAATGACAACGGTTTTGCCACTCTGAACGCTGACGGTGGTGGTGGCGAGGCGTTCGTTGATGATTGGCACGGTGGCATTTGCATTGATCTGCACGGTGCGGCTGCTGAGTGAGCTGTTAGTGGTGGCGACGTCGATCTTGACAAAACCGTCACCGGTGATTCGCGGTGTCACGGAAAGATTAATTCCGACATTTTCATAAACGAAGGTATTGATCAGGCCCCCCTGCGGCGTCGTCTGACTACCGGTGATGAGTGGTACGCGCTGACCGATGTTAACCATGGCCGGTTGATTGTCCGCTGTAAGGATTTGCGGTCGAGCCAGGATTTCGAGACGGCCGTCGTTCTCCAGTGCACGAAGGATGAACGAAAAATTGTTGCCGGTAATGAGGGCGGAATATCCGCCAATGTTGGCATTGGCCATCTTCGCGGCGAGACCGAGGGCTCCTTGAGACCCCAGTTTGAGATTGTTACCAACGTTTTTGGTAAAGTTCCATTCCATGCCCAAATCGCGCACGGCATCGACCGTGACTTCGGTGAGCAGGACCTGAATCAAGACCTGCGGACTGGGCTTATCGAGCTCGGTAATAATCGTCCGGATGCGCTCGAAGAAACGTGAATTGGCGGAGATCAGGAGCGTGTTGCTAACCGCCTCAGCCACCACGGAAACTTCACGGTCGAGAAGCTTTTGCGCGGTCTGGACAGCGTCTGCGCCGAGAACCTGCGTGACGCGCTCCCGGTCCTGATCAAGAAAATCGCGAACAGCTGTGGCGATGTCCACCGCCTGGGCATTCTTGAGGCGAACGACCTCCGTCTCGCGCTCCGCCTGACCATTCTGATCGAGGCTGTTGATAATCTCTTCAACCATCGACACATAATGTTCGGTCCCCCCCACGAGCAGGCTGTTGGTTCGGCGATCTACAGTGATGCGGAGAGCGCTTTGTTCCTCGGCACCCAAAACCGCCGAGGCGACCGGTTGTTCGCCCGCTTCAGAGGTACGCATGAGAGTATATTCGATGGTCCGCTGGTTCCCGGTGGCGCTCAATTGGAAAAGTTCCGTAAGCACTTTTGCAAGATTTGCCGCATCCGAATTCTTAAGATCGAAGACCTTGATTTTAGCCTGACGGGGCGAACTATTGTCGAGCCGTTTGATAATACTCTCGAGCAGGCTCATGTAATCAACCGGACCGGAAACGATGAGGGAGTTCATGCGCGTGTCGGAGGTGATCTGCACGGCTTCGTGAAGAGCGGACGTGATCAAATCCCTCCCATCCTCAGTGCGAGTGATGAATTGCAGAACCGACTGGGTTTTCGGACTCAAGTCGTTCAACTGCGTGGGCTTTGAATTCAAGGCGCCGGTCAGAATGCCGGCGAGTGATTCAGCCCGGGCATACTTGAGCGGAATGACGCGAATCTCGTTGACCCGGGAAACTTGTTCCGTATCCAGTTTCCTGACGACTTCCCTGATGCGTTTGAGCTCAGTCTGGCCACCACTGACAACGAGCGCGTTCATCCGCTCATCGGCGTTCACCACAATCGGTAAACCACTGGAAGTCCCGCCCTGATAAAGCGTTTTGATGGTCTCCGCCACGCGCTGGGCGTTTGCCTTCAAAACGGGGATCACTTCGACGGCGACTCCCAGTTCCGCCTGCTCACTGTCGAGGCGTTCGATTAATGACTCAACCATGGTCATGTCTTCCAACGCAGCGCTGACGAGCAAAACATTAATCCACGAGTCCGAGATCACTGTAATTGGCTCAGGCGCTTTTCCGGCGACGGTCGATGGCCGATTGGCGAACAGTTTCTGAAGCGTGTCTTGAAGCTTGTTTGCGGTGGCATTCTTGAGCGCGAAAACACGGTAGTTCAGGCGCGACATCTGGTCTTCGCCATCCAGTTTCGGAACGATGCGGTCGAGGATCTCAAAACTTTCGCGACTGCCCGTTACCATGAGGACATTCAATCTGTCGTCCGGCACGATCACGACGGGAATCGTGCGAGCCGGAGCATTCAGGCCGGCGGCGTCTCCGGTCCGTTTGGCATCAAAGAATTTGGTGAGCGCCTGGGCGAGGTTGCTGGCCTGGGCGTGTTCCAATTGATAGAACTTGATTTCGCTGCCCGGCACAAAATCCGCCGTATCCATTTTCTCGATGACGGCCTTGACGATGCCCAGATTGTCCGGACTGGCGGACACAATCAACGTATTGCTGCGGATATCCACCGAAACGGCCAGGGCATCGGCAGCAGTCGCGGAAGCGCCAGTACGGCCGGGACGATAAACTCCCTGTTTCACGAGCGATTCAATCAGCGTGGCCACGCGCTGGGCATCGGCGTGTTGCAACACAAACAACTCGAACACCCCACCGGAAACCATGGGTTCCACGTCAATCTTCAACAAGATGTCCTTGATGAGATCGAGGTTCTCCGTGTTGCTCGAAATAATCAGCGTGTTGTTCAGGCTGTCGGTTTCGATATCAACCTGCTCAGTGGGAGAGGCCGCCTGGCCAGTCGGCGAGCGTGACTTCAATCGGGCCGCAAAGAAACTCTTCATCATGCCCGCCACCTTGCCGGCATCGTTATGCTTCAATGGCAGAATAGTTATCCGCAACGCCGGATTATCCAGTTTCCTGTCCAGCTTGGCCACGAGGTCATCGATGGTTCCGTTGTCGTCCACCGCGGCCGAAATCAGCAGAGCACTAATCCGGGGATCGGCAACAATGATGGGACGTTTCTTTTGTTGTTCGGCAGATGACGCAGCGGCATAACGCTGTGTAAAAACTGAAGTCAGCGTGGTGGCAACCGTCCGGGCATCGGCGTACTTCAACGGCAACAAGCGAATGATTCCACTGATTGCGGGCGGGGCTCCATCAAGTTTTCTGGCAAGCGCTTGGACTAATTCAAAACTGTCCTGCCCGCCCGTAACCAGCAGGTTGTTGCTGCGCGGTTCCGCGATGATCAGGACACGGAGAGACTCGGTCTGATTGCGACCTGAGCCGGACAATCGAGCAACCCTCGCATCCATGAGTTGCTGAATCGTCTGCGCCAGCACGGTGGCATCGGCGTGCTCGAGCGGGACCAGAGATATATCGCGAACCTCCAACGGCAATTCCTTGTCCAAGAGGTTGATTAAGCTGTCCACAATAGCGAACGAAGTTTCATTTCCGGCTGCGATGATTGAGTTGCTTCGGTCGTCGATGGTGAGCCGGGGTTGATCGGATTTCCGGATTGCGTTGTTACCCGCATGTATCTCCTTGATGATCCGCTGGAAATTTGAGGCATCGATGTGCTGGAGCGGATAAACACGGACGCTCTGCATTCCGGCCGCCTCGGGTATGTCGAGTTTCTTCACGACTTCCTCAATCAACGGAAGGGCGTCCGAGCGGGCCGCGACAATCAGTACATTCAATTCGTCGTCAGGCTGAAGAACGATCGCTGTTCGGGTTCTCGGGAACGGATCCGTCAAGGTCTTTCCATCCTCGGTTTTCGTCTGCAAGCGCGTTACGAAGGTGTTCAAGCCTTCGGTGCCGGGCACTGGCGTGCTTCCCTGGAAGACCGATTGCAATACCGTCACGATCTTACTGGCGGTTGCGAAGCGCAGCGGCAGGAGTTTCACTTCACTGGCGAAACGGTCCAGTTCGCGATCCATGTCGGCAATGATTTTTTTGGCAAGCGTTAGAGCTTCGGCATTGCCGGAAAGGTGAATGGCGTTCAGTCGGGGATCAGGAACCGCGTAGAGTTGCTTGGTGAGAGCCGTGCCGGAGCCGCGTTCGGGCTTACCACCATCCGCGGCCGTGCGCAGTTGCGATGCGCTCGAAAATATCGATGTTAATGTCTGCGCGACAGTGGTGGCATCGGCATGATTCAGGTTAACCTGCTCGACGTTGATTTCTTCATCCGTGGCCGGTGTATCGAGATCACGAATCAACTTCTCGACATTATCGAGGACCGGCAGACGGCCAATCACCATCAGGCTCTTGTTCCTTCCATAGGCTTCGATAACGACCGTGTCGCCGGGTTGAGCATACTTCATCTGCTTGGCCATAAGTTGAACCATGGGGGCCAGTTTATCGGCGGGCGCGTTTTTCAGAGGTATGAGTCGATAAGCAATCTTCATTTCCTCACCGGCCTGGTCGAGTTGCTTGAGCAGCGATTCAATCAGAAGATAATCTCTCGGACTGGCGCGAACGATTATGCTGCGCGTGCGCGGTTCCGGGACAACCGTCATCTTGGGCGGCGGCACGCGCTTTGGAGGGGTGGAACCGGGCTTGGCCGGTTGCGCCTGCGCGCTGAACGCCGCCGCTTCGTGCTTGAACAACTCGCTGAGCGTCTTCGCCACCACCGTCGGATCGGCCTGCGTGAGCGGAAACACGTGAAGCTCCGCATCACCGGGAAGTGAATACCATTCCAGATCGCGCGCGAGGCTGTCGATCCGATCCAGTTCCGCGCCGGGTCCGGAAATCAGCAGTGCGTTTGCCTCGCGGTCAAGGGCGATCACGACTTCGCCGACAAAGTTGGTGGTCGGCACCCGATTGGTCGCCACCGGCGCGGCCGCGTTGGTCGATGCCTGATTCGTGCCGGCGGCGCCGACCGGCTGAAGCCGCTCCACGACACGGATCCGGCCGGTGTGCATCTGTGGATAAATGTTCGTGAGCATCGTGATCATCTTGTCGGCGGGTATCCGGCTCAGCGTCAGCAGCCGGACCTGGAGTTCAGTGTCCTCGCCGCCCATATCAAACTGCTGGATGAGATCCTCAACCTGAGGGATGTCCGATCGTCGCGCGATGATGGTGATCATGTTGCCGGTGAAATCCGCCTCCAGCAGCGGCCGTTCGCCGCGCGGGCGATTGGCGAAGACCGATTCGATTTTTCCGGCCACGTCGAATGCATCGGCCTTCTGCAGCCAGACGAACTTGACGACGCGGTCCGACCGCTCCGGGGCCTTGTCGAGCGTCGGCATGAGCTTCTCCACCAGCTTGAACTGCTGCGGCGACGCCGTGATAAACAGAGCGTTGGACTGCTCGTGAATCGTGATGCTGGCCTTCGGCGCCCCGCTTTCGCCCGACCGGGCCGCGGCCGCCGCCAGCAACTGTGAAAGGACCGGCTCAATCTCGCGGGCGGACACGGCGCTCAGGTTGTAGATGCGCACCTCGACATCGCCGCCCGAGCTGCCCTCGTCGAGTTCATTCACGATCTTCATGACTTCCTGGACCGCTTCGCTCGGACCATTGAGCAGGAGCGATTTGGTTCCTGAAACGGGCGTGACATTCACGTCACGAAGTTTGCCATCGGTGCGTTTTGAAATCGTGTCCGACACCGCCGCGGCGACTTTGTCTGCATCGGCCTTTTTCAGATGAACCGACTGAATCACCGCGGCACCACCGGCCCGGGGTTGATCAAGAATCTGAACCAGTTCAGTGGCCCGCCGCATCAGGTCCGCCTGGGCGTCAATGAGTATTGACCGATCGTCAGCGGATGCCGTCACTACGATCTTCGGCGCTTGTTTCGGGCTCGCTCGTTGGTCAAACAGCTGCGTCACCATCTGCGCAACCGGGCCGGCGCTGACATGACGCAAGGTCACCAGTTGAACGCGCTGACCGGAGTCCTCCCAGCCCTCCTGCAGCTTCTTGGTCAGTTCTTCCAGGGAATCAATCACGGACTTGCGTGCCGTCAGGATGATGCGACGCCCGGTGGCGTCACCCATGATCAGCGCATCCACACGTTGCCCGCCTGATTTGGCTTGCTCCTCATAAAGTGACTTCAGCTGCGAAGCAACCTCGTCGGCCGATCCCCCCGTGACCGGAATGAATCGCGTAACGCGTTCCTCACGGCCGGCGGCACTGCGGTCATACTCCGCGATAATCTTCGCCGCTTTCTCCAAGTCCTGTTTATCACCCGTCACCGCAATGGCCCGTCCAACGGGAGCCGGCGCGGCACTGACTCGCGGATAGGGAACACCGCGCGTAGTGTACCCGACCAGCATGCTCGACAACATTGAAGCAACCTCTTCGGGCTGCGCGTTGGTCAACGTGATGATGCGCATGCCTTCCGAATGGGCGTTGGCGGTATCCAGCTGTTTGATGATCTTCTCAATCGATGCCAGGTCATTGGAGATGGCTGAGACGATGATTCGATTCGCCGCCTTGTCCGGAATGATGAGTGCATCCGAATAAGAACCTCCGCCGTTGGCTTCACGTTGCTTCGTGAAAAGCGACTGCACCGTTCCCATCAATATTGTGGCGTCCGCCGCGTTGAGATCAAACACCTTGGTTTCACGGGGCGTCCTTTGGCGGGCAGCCATCTCCGGAGTATCAAGATTCTTAACAATCGCCTCGGCGGCCTTCATCTCATTGGGCGTTCCCGTCGCCACCACCGTACGCGAGGCCGCATCCACCGCCACCGATACCCGACTGTCCACCCGACCTCGGGTGTCGTAGGTTACGACTGATGATGTAAGAATCTCACCGACTCGATGCGGATCTGCGTGTTCGAGTCGAAAAACTCGCGCCGGCCCTTCCTGAACCGCGCCGGAATCGATTTGCTGCACAATTCCTTCAATCACCCGCAGTTCATTCGTGTCACCTGCGGCGATGAGCCGATTGGCACCAGCATCAGCGAGAATAAGCGTGTCCGGCGTGAACGATCCGAAGCGCGATTTGGCGTTGTCCAGGTAGAGCTGTTCAACGTTCTTTGCCACCGTTGCCGCATTACCGGTGAGCTCAAACACCCGCGTTTCGCGTCGCCCGGAAACCGGACGGGCATCGCCGGCGCCGAGTTGCTGCACAATCTTCTCAATCGCCGCGACGTGCTCCGGCTTACCGGTGACAATCAGGCGTCCGCTTCGTTCGTCAGCGATGATTTGCGCATCCGCCGGATCGTTCTCCGGCTTGTCCTTCCACGTGTCGGTATAGAGGTCCTGGACGATGGGTTGAAGCCGCTGCACATCGGCCGGCGTGCCCACGGGAATCGCCTTCGTCTCGCGCGCCGGCGCGGCCATCGTCCGCGTTTTGAGGTTGTCGATGAACCCCTCAATCGCCGTCAAATGCTCCTCACGGCCCGAGATGACGATGCGGCCTGATTTCTCGTCGGCGATAATTTGCGCGTCCGCCGGGCCAAGCGAGGAATCCTTCGAGAACTGATTCTCATACAGCTGCTGCGCGAGCGGCGCAATGCGTTTTGCTTCGGAACTACGACCCAAATCCACCATGCGTGTGGCCCGCGTCGGCACCGGAGTGAAACCGATCTTCTCAACAAGCTGCTTCACTGAGGCAATCTGGTCCGGCGTGCCATAGACCATGATGGTGCCGCCGTCCGGACCCGCATGGAGGCTGGCCGGCTTGTCGGAACCGCCGACCGACTGCTCCGTGTAAAGAGACCTGACCGTTTCCAGCATGGCCGTAGCCCTGCCCGCACTCACGGGAATACTTTCCAGCTTCCGGGCTATCGGCGCGCTGTCACCCACCAGCAACTGCACCACCTTCTCCGCCTGCTCGACCGCGGAGCGCGGCGCCATGATGATGATCCGACGCCCGCGCGGCTCGGCCGTGAAATTGACCTGCCCGGCAACGCGATTGCCGGCGTTCTGAGCGGCGAAGACCTGTGTCGCGAGCGTGGCCAGATTGGCCGCATCCTCGGCGTTCACATCGACGACCCGCAGTTCACGCGGCTCTCGCCCGATGGGACCAGCACCGGTAATCGCCGCCTCCTGGTCGAGTCGCTTGACGATTGCCTCGGCGTCCTTCAAGTCCTCGCGCTTGCCCGATACGATGACGCTGTTGGACCGCTCATCCGCCGACACGGTCACGCGCAACATCACGCGCCCCGACGCGTCATAGGTGGTCATCGCATTGCTGATAATTTTTGCAATCTCGGCGGCCTGCGTGTTGCGCAACATGAAGATCTGCGAATTGCTTGCGCCACCGGAGGACTGGTCGATCTGGCCGATGATGCTCGCGAAAATCACCAACTCGTCGCGAGGTCCGGAAAGGATGAGGCGCCGACCGACCGTATCGGCCACGACTTTCGTCAGCGGTTCGTAGCTGGTGCCCCGTTGGTCGGACAACATCTCCTTCGCCAGTGTGGCCACCATCTTCGCGGCTTCCGTCGCGTCCGCCTTGTTCAGCTCAATCACCTTCATCTCCCGCGGCTCGATACGTTCGCCGCGACTGTCGAGCTGCTCGACCAGTTTCATCGCGGAGTCGAGCGCGTTGGTGTTTCCGGTGAGCACCAGGCTGTTGCTCCGCTCATCCACCAGCACTTTCAGCTGGTGCGCCTGCTCGGCCAGACTTTGCACGATCAACGTGGACAGATTGGCAGCCGTGGCAGTCCGCAGGCGCACCACCCGCGTCTCCTCAGGCATGGCCGGTTGTCCCTCGGGATCGAGCTGTCGGATGATATTTTCAACCCGGGTAATCTCCTTGTCGGGACCGCTCACCATGATGCGATTGGTTTTGTCCTCAGCCAGCAAGGTCGCGGTCCCTCCCTCAGGTTTCGGCTGCCCGGCAATCTGCTCCTGGTAAAGTCGCGTGACCAGTTCCACCATTTCCGCAGCCTTGCGGCTGTGGAGTTCCACCCCGCGAAACCCGCGCTCGGCCACCGGCGCCGGCGCGACATCGAGCCGGGTGACAAGCTGCTTGATGCGGTCGAGATCAGCCGCCGTGGCCAGGGTAATGATCTGTCTCCCGGAAGGATCAGGATACAGTTTCGGCGCCAACCCAGGATTGGTGTCGGCATCCGGCGACTGGCCAAGCAAATCGGTGACAAGCGCGATCATCTCCGCCGGGGTCTTGGTGCGGATCGAGACGACGCCCATCTCGCGCTTCGGTCGCGCCGGTTCGACATCAAACACAGCGATGATCTCCTCGATGGCCTTCAGTTGATTCGTCGTCGCAGTGACGATCAGCCGTTGATTCGCGGCATCGGACACCAGGCGCGGTTTTGTGACATCCGCAAACGGACGCTCCAGCATGCGATCGTCAATCATGGCCTTGAGATTCTCAAAGCCCGTGTCCAGCCGGAGATGCTTCAGGTCAACGACCCGCAGTTCCCGCACCTGGGTCATGGCCGATTTGCTCCGAAGCTGTTCGACGATGCCTTCAATCTTCTGCAGATGCTCCGCGGCGGCGGTCACGATCAGTCGGCCGGATTCAGGTTCGACGAGAATTTTCGCCCGGGGATTTTTCGCGGGGTCCGTTCCTTCAATCTGTCCCTCGTAAACCTGCTGCACAAGCGGCTGGAGCCGCTGCGCCTCCGCACCGCCACCCACCTCGATAAATTTCGTCTCCCTCGGCGGCAACGGTTCGCGGCCGGATTCAATCTGCCGGATCATCTCATATGCGGACTGGTGGTCGATGGGTGATGCGGTGACCACGACGATTCCCGCCACCGTATCGCCGGTCACGCGCGGGTTACCGTTGGCCATTCTGCGTTTCGGCAGTGCGCCCGAGAGGATTTGCGCAACCTTGTTCGGGTCCGAATTCTTGATGCGATACAGACGGGTGACCTGAACGAGTTCGGCCCGTGTGCCACCGCCCTGTTTTCCGTGCACGGGTCGGTCCAGTTTGTTGACGAGGTTTTCGATCTCGTCCGCCAGCTGGGGCATCGGCGCGGCGACAATCAACCGGTTTTCCGCGGTATCCGCAATCAGGCGCGCCTTGGTCGCGGCGGAAGCCGCGGCCTCGCCCGGCGCGGCGATTCCCGGCAATGCCTGTCGGATCATGTCCGCCAGTTCGATCGGCGTAAGAATCTGCGGCCGGTAAATCCGGACATCCCCGGCAATCTCGCCATCCTTGTTCTCGAACTTGCCGATGAGTTCATCAACCATCTCCAGCCGATCCCGCGGCCCGAACAGAACCATTGTCCGCGAGGTATCGTCATACACCGCAGTCACGTAGTCGGCCGGATCCGGCTTGAACTCCTCAATCTTCTTGGTCGCCGGATTGAACTGCGTCCGGGCCGGCGCGGTGGCGACCCCGAAGGTGCGATTGATCAGGTCCGCGAGAACCGCGCCGGAGGCATGCAGGATGCTATGGGTGCGCATCTGCCGATCAACCATCGCCTCGGTATCCACCGACTTGATGAGGGTCTCGACACGTCTGATCACGTTGAGCCGGTCAGTAATGATCAAGCCACGACCGCGCGACAGGGGTGCAACGGATCCAGCCTTCGACAACAGGTTGGTGACTGAAATGGCAATTTCCTGTGCGTTGAGATTCTTGAGCCCCAAAATGACCGTAACAATCTCTTCGGCGCGCACGTCAACGATGTTGGTGGTCCCGTGAAGAATCTTCAATGGCACGCTCGACAAGTCCTTGAGCGGGACGACCCGAAGATAGTGATCGTCCTCCGTGAGGATGAATCCCTTCATGGAGAGGATGACATTCAGCGTGTCCATCGCCTCGCCGAACGTGTACGGCTTGGGATCATTGTAGGTGAGGGTCCCTTCCGGTTTTGCATCCGCGACGAGCGGCTTGTTGGCCATCTGCGCGAATCGCTCAAGCACCTCGGCGTACGCCATGCCGTCGAACTGAAAACGGATGTTGCGCTCGGCGGTCTTGGCGGGCGGTGCATTCGTAACGGGTTTGAGCTGCGCGATTAAGTCTGGCACACCGACTGCGAGCGCCAATATAGAGAGCATGGTGCAGATGATCCTTCTTAAGGAATCATGCACTGAATCGGTTTTCATTTTTTGCATGGATTTCAATTTTGATTGGTTAAAGTTTCGCGAGCTCCTTCGGGAGTTGCTCCGTCTTGAGCTTGTGCTTGTCCGCCAGAGTGTGGCCGCGTTCAACGGCCCAGTAATCGTCGCCGATTTTCAGGACCAATCGGCTGAACGACTGGAAACCAGAATTGTCCGGCATGGGCATAGGGCGGTAATCCACCATCACGATCTTGCCTCCCGCCAATTCATCACCAGGAGCGTAGCGTAGTGTTATGTTCCGTGTGAGATCGCGAACATGCACCTCGGATTTGCCGGCCCATTGGGAAAGGGAAACGACCTTGAAGGCCTCGGGGCCAGGTGGCGGTGGAGTGGTTGGATTTGTTGATGCTGGCACATTTGGTGTCAGCAAACGCTTAACGTAGGGTCGGAGAACGTCTCGCGCGATTAACGGGTCATAAAGTCTTCGCTCGGCGCCAGACAACGAGAGATTGGTGGAAAGATCGATGGGATCAACCACCGGGGCTGGCGCAACCACCAGAGTCAGGTAGCGGAAAGAAACTTTGACACTGCCCGGTTGTTCGGATTTTGCCAGGGTCAGGTTTTCAAGGCGATGAAATGCCGGCGTGTTCTGCAATAGAAAAATCATGTCAACGACTCGTGCCAGTGGCCCGATTCCCCGGATGCTCCAACCGATTTCGCGGGCACCCCGATATTTCAACGGACCTACCGGCAATCGGCTGAAATCCACTTCGCTCAAACCGGCTTCAAGAATCGAGTGAGTGACCAATTCCCCGGATGTCGCGCTGGCTTCATCGAGATCGTGGGAGAACGTCCTTTGCGTCACGGATTTGACGTAGTCTTCAGCGGCAAAGTATTCACGCCGAAGCGCATTCAGCTTCTTCAGCTTGCCGCGCATGTCATTCACTTTCCGGTCCGCATCCTTGAGCGGCTTGACAAACATTGCCCTGCCTCCAAGCACAATGACAAACAGAGCGGCCATGCTCCCGACTATTCCGACCAGGACTTTCTCGCGTTGGTTCATCCGCCACCTCCCCTGGCAGTATCCAGCGAGCCGTCATCAGCGGGACGGGCCGGAGGCAGATTGGTTCGCAGGCTGATTTGAATCTTTGAAGTCGGCTGGATCTCCACGCTGGATCGAAAATTGTAGCCGTAACGGTCAGCGGCAGGATTGATGGCGATGGGCTTGACATCGTAGCCAGCCTGGCGCAGTTGCCGGTCAAGGCGTGCGATGATTTCTCCACTCTTCGCCTGGACACCGAAACGCATCGATCCATTTCGACTCACCGCGAACGAAGTCAGGTAAACTTCCTCAGCCGACAGCAATTCGGCGCTGACATGAGCGTATTGATCCAGCCATTTTCGTTTGCTGTTCTCCCAATTGCGAATCGTGGCGGCCTGAATCTTCATTTGTTTGAAGAGTTTTTCATGCTTCTCGATTTTCAACACCTCCGTCCGGAGACTTTCGTATACGGCCAGCCGTTTGTTTACAAACGACGCTCGAACCGCAAACAAGATCAGAATCAGCGCCGCGACACCGATGACGGAACCAAACAGTTTGAGTTTTCCCAGGTCGCGTTTCGGTCGCGGCTTTTTCGGATTCAAGAAGTCGAACCGCAGACCCTCGTTACTCGCCGCACCAAGCGCCAGACCAATCGCTGACATCGCTCCAGCGGCGTCTTTGCGCGCGGAATCGGGAATGCCCAGGTTTCCATTTGGGTTGAAGAGAGTCGTTTCAGTGGCCAGGCGATCTCGCAACTCGTCGGCGACCTTTTGTTCGCAGCCGGTGACTCCGGCGACAACAATTCTCTTAATGGGCTCACCATGTTCCATGCCGGAAAACCCGTGCAGGCTGCGAACGACTTCAATCGTGACAGCCCCGGCATACTCCTCCGGGCAACCAATCTCGGTCGCTGGTCCCGTATCCCGGTTTTCATCGCTGTCTAGCGCTTCGCGTTTGAGATCGATGATGACCCCGCGACTGAAGAGCAGTGAGGCATGCCCCACCACCTCAATTCCGACATCACCTGGCCGTAACGAAACCAGCGCGATGTTACCCGCGGATTCTGTCAGGCCACACAACTCGGCGCATCGCGCGGTCGCATAGGGAAGCCACCCCAGGCCGGCAAGTTTCAATCCAGCCGCCTTGGCAGTTTGACAGCAAAACTCGACGCTCTCAAGTCGAGCGGTCGCGACCAGAATCTCCAGCATTCGGGTCGGTGGCCCTTCACCTTCAGAATCCTCGTCGCTGGAATCAGCGGGCTCTGAGGGCCTGGAGGGAACTTCAATTTCCTGCAAGACCTTGAAGTCAATTATCCCCTCATCCATGCTGAACGGAAGGTCGCGGCCGATCTGGAAGTAGACCATCTGGGTCAATTCATTCAGATCCGACATCGCCGGCAACTGCAGGTTGCGAAGAATCACCTGGGCACGAGGTATTCCCATCACCACCGTACCGGGATTTATCCTGAGCTCCTTCAGCGTGTTGCGGATGGCATGGCCCAGAGTTTCAGCGTCGGGTTTGCCGGATGCCTCCGGTAGTTCAAGCCGTCCGCTGAACAACCTTAAAACCCTGGCCCCAGAGTCTTTTGGAACTGCTTCAACAATCCTCAGACTGTCGGATTCGACAACCAGCGACGTAATTGAGGAGACACGACTTCCGCGACGCCGGCGGAACGCCGATAATCCCAAGTTAAACTTTCTGCCACGCTTAACAGCAGCTTGAGTCATGTCGTGATGGGGACCTGAGTCCGGGCATAGTGAAAAACTGATCGCTTGAAAAACTTATACCCCCGCGCATTTCGGTTTCAAAGTTGCCGCCATCGGTCACGTCGCTGACAAATGGATCGGCGTCGGTCACGTCGCCTTCCGGAATCTCCAGGGGAAAAGGCAGCCCGGAGCGAGTCAGGTCCCGCAAGTACACAATTCGCGGGGTGTCCGTCGCGGTATCCACAATGACTTCAAGAATACGATATTGCCCCGACGAGCCGAATCCGATGGCATGAAAGCTGAACTGATAGCTCCGGGCGGTGAGATATGGCGCGATCTCCTGAAACTTTTCCACGTCCACGATGTCCTCGGTATAAAGCCAGGCAATGGAGTCTCCCTGGCCAGATGCCGATCCGATACGTGCGGCCGCAATGGCGCCAGCCAAATCGTCATCGATTCCGGGCACCGTCTTAAGGACGGCTTCGGTCGCCGTATTGACGTTGATGAGACCGGAAAGCTGCGTCGCGTTCGTGTGGGTCAGGCGATCTAAGACGTCAGCCAGTTCCTCCTTGCCCACACCGGACTCGTACTCGACCTGTTTTCCCTTTTCATCCGCCATTTCCCATTTGGCCTCCAACAATTCGCTGACGTTGGTGATGCTCCGTTCGTTCCGTCGCAGGGCGGCAATAAAGGTCACCAGCTTTTCCGGCAGCGGTTCATTCGTAAGGGTTACCGCCGGGTCGTTGATATCGACCCGTTCATTCCCGTCCGAATCAACGTTGAGGTCGTAAGAGACGACTGTCAGCAGCGATCGCAGACCGCGAGACAGTTCGCCGTTGGCATTATCCGGCGGGAATCGTTCATCACCGTCGTCCTCATTGGCATCGAGTCTGAAGTTGAGGTTGGCGTCTTCGCCGTAGAGCAGTGCGGGACTGAACCCGCGCACCAGCAGCAGCTCTTCCAAAGTGATCAAGGCACTATTGTGAATCGCGTACGGTTTTTCCAGCGTGTCGTAATACTCCTGTTCCGCGCCTTCCTTCCGCGGTTCATCGTCTTCGTCAATGAAATCCAGCAATGCGTGCGCGTGTTCGGGCTGGACCAGGGGCAATTGCAGCAAGCTCTCCTCAGTCGCACGATTCACGTTCAATTTCCCGGCTTCATCGACGAGGCCATAGCGCACCAGTTGGTCGAATCCAGTGGGAGCCGAGTAAATACTGAAATACCACTTGATCGCGCCGTCATCAAAAACAAATCGACCCTTGAACAACTCCGGATTGTCTTCCCAATCGGCCGGCGAAGAAGCGCTGGTCAGGACCCGCATGGCATGCCGGACCCCGCTCATGGCGGCGGCCCAGGCCTGTTCACCGCCAATGCCTGCCGCTGCCGCCCGTTCCTCGGCGCGTAAGCGGAACATCAGACTGATTGCAATCATCGAGATCAGCATCACAACAATAAGAATCGAAACGAGCACGAAACCACGACGACGGGAGGCATCGGTTGTTTGATTTTTGCCACTCATATGGCCTCCAGTTCTTGAAGCAACAGGTCGACCTCGTTGGCGTTGGATTCGACCGATTCAGATCGTGCGGCCAAACCCGCCGGGAGCAAGATTACGCGACGAAAGAACTCGTAGGGATAAGCATCCATTTCCAGGTTATCCGGAAGCTTTTCGTTGCC
This sequence comes from uncultured Verrucomicrobiales bacterium, assembly GCA_937893495.1. Lineage (GTDB taxonomy): Bacteria > Verrucomicrobiota > Verrucomicrobiia > Limisphaerales > JAYPXF01 > CALBIE01. Next base: position 19,103 of record CALBIE010000461.1, read on the forward strand.
CAGCGTGATCTCTATCGCAATCGGCAGAATATTTGACGCGCACGTGTCGCGCCAATCCTTACCCTCGCGAAAGCGAAAACGCACAAACCGGATTTCATGCGAGAGAACCGGGGGCATTCTGCCTTGCTGTTCGTCGATCAATTCGAGTGTTGCAAGTGCTTCTTCTGAATTCCGCTCCGTGACCAGCGGTTCTTCTCCGCGATAAAGGGCCGCGGCATTTGTGCCCCCGCCACGATAACGCACCTTGAGCAGGTCGGTTCGGGGCGCGGGCATCCGGCCCAGTTCCCCCCCCAGCCAATCGCCCTGGTCAGGCAAGGTGGTGCGCACGAATTCCAGCGAGTTGGAATCTCCCGAAAAAGACGCGCCCTGGGTCGAGTGCCCCTGGACAGTCTGGAGTTCGGCGGTCATCCGTTGCATCACCAACCGAATGGCGGAAATACGATCCGCTTCGCGAACCGCCATCGTCCGGACTTCAGCCGTCTGTCGGTAGAATACGAGCACGACAAAAAACATCCCGACGCTGATGACAATCGCCAGCAGCACCTCAAGCAACGTGAAGGCGTCGGTTTCGAGAGGCCAGGGATTCCGGTTTCGCGTGCTAAAGATCATTGAGGAGATTTGTTTCAGCATTCAGAGCCGCAGTCGGACTGACTGGCAGGATTTCTCCGAACCGAAAGACGTACGGCGGGTCGATATGGCGAATCACAACTTCGACGTGTTGAAAAGAATCGCCCGGATCGATCGGCGCCTCGGCGCTCGACACCACTTGCCACGTCCAGTTGGTGAACGGCTCCGTGAACGGCTCGGGCTCGGTCACGGTTGCGGGTTTATCACCAAGTTGGATTTCTGAGTTCACGGTAATGGCCAAATCGGTTGCATGGGCACCCAGGCGCAAGCGCTCCACGGCCTTGATCGAGGAGTTGATTCCGGTGGTGACAATCGCTGCGGTCGCGGCAAACAGCGCCAGTGCAAGAATCACTTCGAGCAGAACCACGCCTTCCATGTCCCGATTGCTGGAATGAGTCCGGGCGCTGGATTGCATCAGTAGGTGACCTCCGGCGTATGAGAAAACTCGTTGGAGTTCAGTTGCCGGGTCTTCAGTTCCCCGGTGATGCCCGCAAGCTCAAAAAGAAATCGTCGCCGATCTTCCGTATCACGCGAGGTAATGATTAGTTTTCCGTGGTCGGTCGAGCCATCGGCATACAATCCAAAATCATTCAGCACGCTATCGGTCGTAGCGGCACCCGTGTCGTCACCTTCCCCGGGTGGCACTGCCGGCTGGACGGACACGAGTTCATTCACAGCCTCGGATAGAGGCGCGGCTTCAGCGAAGGGGACGAATTCACCGGGATGATTGAACGGGTCTGGTTCCCAGATCACCTGCACGCGAGAATCAACCGCGCTTTCCGATTCGATCTGGACCAACTGGAATCGGAGCGGCGTTCCCGATGTGGCGGCGTGTGCCTTGGCATAACGCACCAGTGTCAACAGCCGATCAACTCCTTCATTCAATTGCTGATTTTTCTGGAGGCTGGAGAAACTGAAAACGATGGCACCGGTCAGGGCTACGAGCAAACCAATCGCCATGACCAGTTCGATCAGGGTAAACGCGCGAATTGCCCGTGATTGGTCGGGTTGTCGGGCAGGCATAGTTCACAGCAGGCTATTGATCTTCCCCCGATGATGGGGCCGCCATGTCGGCGTCATCGGTGGAGGTGGCAATCTTGATATCATCCTCGGTATCCGACTGACCATCGGGTCCGACCGAGTAAAGCCTGTAGGGGAGAGCCGATTTATTTTCCTCCAGCGACAAATCAACTGGCTCATAACGAATCGAATTCCCCCACGGGTCCTCAAGAACGGTGCCGGGCTTCACATAGGGCCCTTGCCACTTTTCGGCCATTCGCTCGTTTTCAAAGGTCGGCTTTTTCACCAGGGCTGCCAGGCCACCCTCTTCTTCGGTGGGATAATGCCCGAGATTCAGACGGTAGGTGTCCAGAGCACCGGAGATCTGATTCAACATTAATCGGGTGGTGCTCACTTCGGCCCCTTTTTGCTGCGGCAGAACGAAAACTACCATGGCACCGGCCAGGAGAAGGATGATCACAATGACCAGAAGAATCTCAATCAGCGTGAAGCCGGTTGCGCGTCGATATACAAGATGTTGGGTCTTTATTTCTGAAAGTCGCATGATATAGACAATATGAAGTCGTATGTGACGATAGGGGTCAAGCGGCTATTCAGCGGATTCTTCGCCCTCAAAACGTCTATCTTCCGTGATAACAATCCGTTTTATTGCCCGAGCCAGTCTCGTGACTACTGCCCGAGTGCACTGGCCATGGTGAAAATTGGCAATAAAAGCCCCAGAGCCATGAATCCGATCCCGGCGGCGACGAGGCAGAGGATGACGGGTTCTACCAACCGAACCGCCTGATCGACTTGCCGGTTAGTCCTGCGCTCCACTGTATTGGCGATCTGGAGAAGCACCTTATCGAGGTTGTTGGATTCCTCGGCGACGGAGATCATGGCCAGGATTTGTTCCGGAAAGTAATTTCCCTGAGCGAGCGGATAGGAAAGCGATTTCCCATCTCGAACGCTTTCGGTTGCCTCACCAATCTGCTCCGACAGCAACCCTGATCCGGTGGCGTCCTTGCTGATCTTTAGCGCACCGAGCATTGGAACGCCATTGGCGAGCATAGTCCCGAGGATTCGGCAAAACCGGGTGATCGCCACCATCTTCAAGGCCATGCCGACGACCGGGATTTTAACTTGCCACCGTTCGATCGTACGCCGATTGGATTCACTTTGCCACGCAGACCAGAGCGCCCCAATGATTAAGCCCCCGATCAGCGGCATCAAATACCACCATGCGCGCAGAATGTGACTGGCACCAAAGAGGATTTCCGTGGGCAAAGGTTTCTGGGCTCCAGCCAATAAAGGCTCGAAACGCGGAACGAAAAAGAGGAGTGCGCCGACCATGACGACCGTTCCCACGAACGCGAGCAGGGCCGGATAAATCATCGAACCGATCACGGTGCTGCGAAGTTCGTCGAGCCGCTCTATGAAAGTGGCTAGACTTGCCAGCACTTCTTCCAGAAAAGAGGCCCGTTCACCCGCCTGAACCATCGCGGTGTGCAGCGGCGGAAACACTTCGGGAAACTCGCGTAATGCCTCAGTGAGGGTCCTGCCATCGGCCACGAATTGGCGGACCTGCTTCAGCACGGCCTCGAGGTGCTTGTTCACCGTTGATTTTATCAGCGAATCGAGAGCCCGCATCATCGGCACGCCCGACTCGATCAAGTCAGCCAATTGACCATACATCATGCCGACGTCGCGGGACTTGACCCGATAGGTCGGCCTGTCCGCGGCTTTCGCATTGGTACCGGCTTTTCCCTCGACGGTAACGGGAAACAAATTCTTCTCCTCCAACAACCGCAAGACCCCGGCTTCCGATTCCGCTTCAAGCACGCCATTAATGTGCTTCCCCGCATTATTGACGGCGATGTACTCAAACTGCGGCATGGAGCGGGAGAGTAGGACCCACTGAGACCATTTGCCAGAAAACAGTTGCTTGATTGAAACGGAGAGTTGAGTTTGGGGAATAGTAAAGATGCCCGGTATGGATCGTTCTCTCTTCACGTTTTTCCGGATCAATGCGCTTGTCTATCACCTTGCCGGGATAATCTTCCTGACCGGGTGCCAGACTGGAACCGTGTCTCGCGCAGAATTCAGCGGCGGCCCAATCGATCAACTCTACGTCCTCACGTTTCCCCTCGCGGTCAACCTGGACAATCAGCCGGGCTCAGATGGCTTCGCCATCAAAGTATATGCCGCCCATCATACGCACCCTAAACCACGGGCGATTACACGGGGCATTCTGGAAATCCATTTATTCGACGGCGCGATGAATGCGGGTAAACCCTTCCCGAGCCCATTGCGAGTCTGGCAATTCCCGGCATCGGAACTGAAGAGTTTCCTCTTTCAAGCATCCATTGGACCGGGTTACGAGTTCACCCTGCCGTGGGGACAAGCCAGGCCCACACAGAAACGAGCATCGATTGTAGTCCGGATGGTTGAGGACGGGACCGTTCCCTTTGAGGCCGAGCCGGTCGTGATCGAGATAAGAGCGGGAAAATCCGAGGTGCCGGTAGCGGGCGGAAAGATAACCGGCCCAAGGTGACCGTCGGCTCTTCAAAATCTCTTCTTCCGAACAAAATTGGAGGGATATCGAAAACAAGCGATGGCTCCAGAGGTAGGACTTG
>CALBIE010000462.1 GCA_937893495.1 uncultured Verrucomicrobiales bacterium
ACGACACCTTCGGATTAACATCAAGGTACAAAATTGAAAAAATATAAAATAGCTAGATACCGCTAAAGTATGCGAAGGCATCTGAAAAGAAGAGGGATGAGGAAGTTTAGGATCGAAAAAGCGATTTGGAATATGGAGGATCAGTTGAAAACCCGGTTGAAACGAATCCGTGAAAGCGATGTCCGTCAAGGTTCAACAGATCTCTTTCCTGATGCCCACGCTGGTTGAGCAATGCGGCCCACGTCAGCCCTTGAGGAAGCTTGCCGACAAACTGTCGAGACAGACGTTTGAAGAGCCGTTCGGTGAGTTCTACAGCGAGGAGGGAAGCCCGCCAAACGCATCCGCCTGATGGTGGGACTGCTCCTGCTCAAGCAACAGGAAAACCTCAACGCCGAGAGCGTGGTCGAACACTGGGTCCGAGATCCCTCTTGCCAGTATTTCTGCGGAATGATGCAGTTTCAATGGGAGACACTGTGTGATCCCAGCGACCTGGTGCATTTCCGCAAACGCATCGGCGAACAGGGCGTGGCCTTGATTCTCTCGGTCAGTGCCAGGATGTACGGGGACACGAACAAGATTTACTCGCTACACGGACCCTGGTGTATTGCCTGGCCAAGGGCAAAGAACACAAGAACCATGAATTTGACAGCACGGCCTCGGTGGCAATGATCCGGGAGAGCGGCATCATCTTGGCAGCCGTGGCGCATCCGCAAGTGGATGCGGAAGGTTTTATGGTCCCTGTTTCGAATCCTGTATCTGCGCCCCTCGCCCGCCATCTCATGAAGTCTCCTTCCGCCGTCCTTACTGTCGTGAAATCTGGAAATCGTTTTTATGGGCCGACTAGTCCAGCAAACAGTCAAAAGGTTCTCATTCTTCGCCGGACATTCCTCTTCCCTTGCAGATTGCTTTTGGCCCCGAACGCCTCTCGTATCAACCGCACTCCCATTCCACGCCGACCAACGGCCGAGGAGATGGTCCGTTGGGCCACCGAACCGCCGCCCGGAGCGTTCGCACGGCTCGACGTCCCTTGAGATACCACCGCTCCGGCTCCTTTGGCCGGGAGCAATTCGCACCCGGCACAACACTCCGCGCCGGCCCACGACGCGTTGTATTGCGCTCGGGGGCGGGGCGAAGGATGGGATGGGTTTACCGGTCATTTTCGTCATGGCGGCGCGCCCTCCTTCGCGTTCCAGCTTCGGCGCGGCGCGCGGGGCAATCGCCGCACCAGCACCATCGGTCGCCCGCAACACGGACCGGCAGGTTGCGCCGGCACCCCATGCGCAGCGCACGAAGGGCCCTGGGTCAAGGCGAGCCTTGCCAATCGAGCAACGTTTTGATGCGTTCGAGCTTCTTCTTCGCGGCCGGACTCAGGAAATCAACCCGGTGCAAAGCGGTTGACGAGTCGGGCTTGAGGCGTAAGGTGATTCCAACTCGGTGAAGGAAGCCATGGAAGGACGAATCAAAACGCATGAATAGTCCGCAAATATCACATAGTCGCGCGTTTCTTCACGACAATGAATAGTTGGCAGAGATCAATTAGTATGCCCCATACCTTATGAAAGTTCTCAAGCGATTAAATCGCATTTACGACACGTCTCGTTTTGGTCAGCCACAGATACGGTTGCGGCATCGGGCGGGCAAAGGAGTGAAGAGTCCCAGATATGTTCTTACGTGCGGCTGTTGTGACGAGAAGTTGGAGATCTTCTACGATGATGATGGACTGGAGATTGGAGGCGTCAATGGAGCTCTCGAAGACTGGCGAGAAATATTGCTGCCGCTGCTATTGATTGAGCAGAAGCGAGGTCGTTTCATTGACGTAGCAGCAAAACCACCCAAATCGGCCAACAAGTCGGTTCTGCGAACGGGAACCAGCCGTTCAGCTCAGGTGAAAAACCATTCGTCACGAACGGCTGGCCCTGGTCGCTGACTAATATTAGCGTTAGGCACGACGCCCGTATGCAAACAATCGTTCGTTACCTATTCATGGCAGTCGCAATCGCGCTCGCTTCGTCTTGTGCCAGCACTCGGACCAGCGACACTCCTTACGAGCGTTTGACGATGGAGGCTATTCGCCATTTCGGCGAGTTGCACCTGTCCGGGAAGTTGCCCGGACTGGCAAAAGACGAGCACGGGAATGTTGAGACAGAGGCCATTCCAGAGAGCCAGCATGTGACTTATCCAGTCGGAGTCGTTCTACATGTGACCACCGAAGCTCAAGAGTCGCGCTACGGATACACGTTCACGAAAGACAGTGCGACGGCGCAGTGGCGGCTGACCAGAGCTTGGAGAGTTCTGGGAGACGGCCAGCAGAAAGATTTGAAGATTGAGTGATATGAATCGTCGGCCCACCACACAGAATGCGGACCAGAGCAAGGTTCGGGGTCATCTCCGGCGACATCTTATCGCCGCATTTCTGTTCACCTCCCTTGCGTTTACGGCACTTTGGTTGATCGGCGCTGAGCGCATTGTCGGGACACCTGGACTCATTTTGCCAACCGTCATCTTTCTGCTCCAGGCTGGTCGCTGCATCGGCCATTATGAGATTTTGAGATTATCCTGACTCAGCCCCGGAGTGCTTCACACGTTCGAAGCCTGCCCGGATTGGATGAGAAGGCGGAGCTCGGCGGCAGCTCTACGACCGTCACGGCATTGAGCGCGCCAAACCGATTCAATTTCCGAAAACCACTCCAAATCCGGACATTCTTTTCTCCACGGACCGCTTTTTGCGCGACCCGGTTCGATTCACCGGCTAGTATCACCCGCACCCCAACGGGACGAACGGCACGACGATGATTTGGACGCGGTTAACATCGATATTGAAACTTCTCGTA
>CALBIE010000463.1 GCA_937893495.1 uncultured Verrucomicrobiales bacterium
TTCGGTCGGAATCAAATCGTGCGGGACAACGGCAGCGAATAAGCCGGCAACATGCCGGCGCTCCGGTTCAAGGGTTCAAAGCGCGACGTTCCTTTTCGGTGAAATCCCCCCCATCGGGGGAGAGGGATGAGGTGACCGGCCCTCCCCTCCATTCCCATGGAGGGGAGGGAGACCCAACGCCGCCTTCGGGCCAATTCGGACACTTGCAAGAAAGTGGGATGCGCCCCCCTCGCCCTCCCCGCCGGATGGTTCGGCTTGACTAACCGTGCCGAATCCATGAACAAACAACTCGTGTTGAACTCCCATCCTTTTTTCCGATTCCTGTCCGTCACCGCGACAACCCTGACGTTGCTGGGTTTCCATTCATCAACTGCCATGGCGGCACGTCTCCCGAACATCATCTACATCATGACCGATGATCTGGGTTATGGTGACCTGGGTTGTTACGGACAGAAAGTCATTCAGACGCCGAACCTGGATCGGCTTGCCGCCGAAGGGATGCGTTTCACCGACCATTACGCCGGTCACACGGTGTGCCGGCCATCGCGATTGGTTTTGTGGACCGGCCAGCATGTCGGGCATACCGGCCTGACGGGCAATCGCCCGCGCAGCCTTACCGGAATGGAAGCAACCGTCGCCCAACGACTCAAAAAGGCGGGCTACGCCACTGGCGGAGTCGGGAAATGGGCGCTCGGCAACGTGGATGTCCCGAGCGAAATCGAAAATGCCGGTCATCCGAACAACAACGGTTTTGACTACTGGTTCGGATATATGAACCAGGGCACCGCCCACAATTATTACCCGCCGTTCCTATGGGAAAACAAAACCCACGTGCGATTGCCCGGCAACGTGCTGAGCGACGAACCGAACGCGCGCGGGCGAGTTTCGAAAGAACGGGTCACCTATTCGCACGACCTGATGACAGACGCGGCGCTGCGGTTTGTTCGCAGGAACAAGGACAATCCGTTTCTGCTGCACATCCATTGGACCATTCCCCACGCCAACAACGAGGGCGGACGGGTCCTCGGCGATGGAATGGAGGTGCCGGACTACGGGCAGTATGCCAAAACGGACTGGCCGAATCCGGAGAAGGGATTTGCCGCCATGATTTCACGCATGGACGGCGACGTTGGTAAACTGATCGCGCTTCTGAAAGAACTCAAACTGGATGATCAGACGCTGATTCTGTTCACCTCCGACAACGGGCCGCATCAGGAAGGCAATCATCAGCATGAGTATTTCAATTCCAACGGGCCACTCAAAGGCTACAAACGTTCGATGCATGATGGTGGAATACGCGTTCCCCTGATTGCCCGATGGCCCGGCAAGATCGCGGCCGGCACCCAGTCCGATCATCCTTCCGCCTTCTGGGATTTCCTGCCGACCGCGTGCGACATCGTCGGCGTTGATGCTTCTGATCGAGCCGATGGAATATCATATCTCCCCACGCTGCTGGGAAAGACCAAGGCGCAGAAGAAGCACGAGTATCTGTATTGGGCGAGCACCGAGGGGGCCACGTCGGTGGGCGTGCGCACCGGAAATTGGAAGCTCGTGAAATACCGCCCCGCAAAGAAGAAATCCAAAGCAGCCGCGAACGCAAAGGATGACGACTGGCGGCTTTATGATTTGAGCAAGGATATTGGCGAGGAAAAAGATATCGCCAGTCAGCACCCTGAAATCGTCGCCAAAATGCGCGCCCTGCTGAAACGCGATGGGCTCGATTGAGCCGAACCTTCGATTTGGTTCAATTAGCGATTCCGAATTAGGGGAACACACCCGCCTCGGGTGTGGCTGGCCGCGCCTCGCGGTCAGCATTTTTGCGCGCGAAACTGTCACGAATCCTCGGATCATTTCGGGGTGCCCGGATTTTTCGCGAGGGCGAGGAAAAATGCGCCCGAGCAATGCGCCTGCAAAACGGTGTCTCCGTCACCTTTTAACCGATATGCACGAACAACCCCACCTTCATCAGCACAGTCAATGCACTGAAAAACTTAAACGATTCACCTACTCAAACCCAACCCGGATAAGGTCGCCATATGAGCCAGGCGAAAGGATCTACTGTTTCACACCAATGGGTGCTCCACTATTTTTGGCATCATTGAACGACGAATGCAGAAACGCTGCTGGTAAATATTCAGGCAAACGGCGGACCGATTTCCTTCGGGAATGTAACGGATGGGTCGCTCAATACGCTTTTGCCGTCAGGAATTTTGAATGCAGCACTCACAGGGCTGGCCAGAAAAAGAACTGCTATTGCGAGAAAACATCATGCCAAAACAGTGCCACAGAGTGACCAAAAGCGTATCAGTGGGTAACCAGGCGGCGTACATTTTTTCGATGTTAGCCGTGCTAATCGCGCTGGGTGGCTGTGCGTTTTCAGAACGTACCTCCGAGTTACACGATTTGGTTGAGAGTGGGGATATGGTCGGGGTTCGCACCAGGTTCCAGAATAATGTTAACGTAGACAAGACAGACTCGCGTGGGAAATGCCTCTTGTACGTCGCGGCACTGGAAGGAAAGACAGACGTTGTTGATCTTCTCCTGCAGAAGGGAGCCAATCCGAACCAACGGGCCTCCTGGAAAGGCGGAGATTCTCCGATGCATGCTGCGGCATATTACGGTCGATGGGAGATAATGGAGAAGCTGATAGCTCATGGAGGAAGGCCTGATGCGGCGAACAGAGTCAGGAAAACACCTTTGCATATTGCTGCGTGGCACGGATACCGCCGGACAGTGGGAGTGTTGCTGAAGAGTGGTGCGAGCACAAAAAAACTGGATAAATACGGACAGTCAGTTTTACACCAGCGATCGGGATTATCTCCAATTCAATTCGCGTCGGAGGAACGCGATTTTCCAGCCACTGTGAAGATATTGATTGAAGCGGGTGCTGATGTTAATGTGGCAGCGCGAATGACGTATCAGAGGGGAATGACGCCATTGATGACGGCTTGCAATTATGCCCCAATTGAGGTGGTGAGAATTATGCTGGAAAACGGTGCTGATCCAGAAGTGAGATTGAAAAATGGAAGTGAAAGAGATGCCTTTGCGATGGCCAAAACAAAGGGACGGGAAGATGTCATGAAGTTGCTGCGCGAAGCTGTGAAAAAAGAGGAAGGGGCATTCCAGAAGTCGGTCAAATGAAGGAAGAATCCCGCCACCCTACCAATGCAACCCAAACCTTCAGTTCCCTTCTGTCCGAGTAAACGCAGACGGGTTCTTGACTGGTGATACAAAGGTATTCATTGGCTTCTCTTTCCAAACAGTGGCTCTGCGTGCTCCGTGTCCTCTGTGTTGATTGATGAACGGACTGAACACGAAGATTATTGGCAGACAATTTCCTGAAGGAGCGCGGAATTCATTCCGCGGAAACGTGGATTTTTCGGTCGGTTCTCGAAATTTGAATCGGGAGTTCTGACACACGAGATAGCGCAAGGTACCGACGACCCGGGCAAGCGCGGGATCGCTGGCTGCGAACGGACGCTTCTGCGGCATGAATGCCGCGCTCCCGGGGATTCAACTGCATCGTTCCGGCTTAAAGAACCTATTCCCCGGTAGCAGCCGAGGTGACGAGGCTCATATTCTTTCCGAAATACGATTGAGATCAGAGCCTCCTTACGTCGGCTGCTACTTTTTCGGCTGGCCACCATGCGTGTAGTTTGTGCAGGTGAACGGGATCCGCGAATCGTTTCGTAATCAGACTCCCATGGCTTTCAACATGCGGATGAATTCGCGGAGTACCACCGTGTTCTCCGAGTAACCCCGTCCGGTGACGAGTTGGCCGTCGATCACGATGTCTTCGTTCACGTAGGTGGCGCCGCCCTGCTCCGCATCCATGGCGCATTTGGGAACGGTGGTGACGCGTTTTCCCTTGATGCAATCCGCTGCCGTAAGAATCTCGATTCCGTGGCAAATGCAGGCGATGGGTTTGCCGGCTTCGGCAATCTCCCGGATGCAGCGGCACAGGTCCTGATCATAGCGAATGTATTCGGGCGCTCGACCTCCTGAAATGAATGCACCGGCGTAATCTTCGGCGCGTAAATCACGAAAGGCGATGTTCGCGCGCAAATGGTAGCCGGGACGTTCCTGCGTAATGTCCCACGGCACATCCGGATTGGGTGGGATTTCGTGAATGACCGTATGGTAGAGCCGGGCTTCCGGACCGGCGACCACGACTTCGTAATCATCCTCCGGCAGGCGGTAGTAGGCGTAAAACGTATCCAGCGCTTCGGTGGCGTCGCCAATGGGCATCAAAATCTTTGACATGATATCGGTTGTTCGTGGGATTCAACTCTGGCCGGCGGCGATCATAATTTGCTCAAAGGATTCTCGCGCTCAACCAGCGGGAACGGAACGTGAGCGCCATTCTGCCGGTGCGACTCGAACACTCCGCAGATCATTTCGACAACGACCGCTCCTTGCCGGGCATCGCAAAGTGGCGCGCGATTGTGATCAACCGCGTCAATCAGATCGCGGATGGCAAGCACATGATTATGCACACTCGCAATCAGTTCAGGTCGGGTTTCCTTTTTATCCAGACCGGCCAAGGTGATGGGAATGCGGGTTTTGTTTCGCGACGCCGGATCGAAGGGGTTGCCGGGACTGAGCCACGCGACGGGATCCCGGTCGATGTGAATGCTGATGGCGCCCTTGGTGCCAATCAGATGAGCGGCGTAGCCGGCCTTGTTGGAACCATCGTCAGCGAACGTAGTGTAGGAGCCGATCAGCCCCTTGGAAAGATGCCAGCGGGCATGAATTTCGTTGCCAGCCAATAATCCCAATCCTTCGGCGCCCTTGACGACATCTTTTCCGGTCACCGGGTTTCCGTTCTGCAACAAAATGCCGGAACAGGATTTGGGCTCGCCACCAAAGTAATGAAACAGGTTGAAGATGTGAGAACCCAACACCCATAAATCCTCGCCGCCACCCCGTCGGTCGCCTAACCCGTGACCACGGATTTCGAGCAGACGGCCGATCGTGTCGTCGCCAATCAACCGGTCGATGCTCGGCAGCGCGGGGTGATACCGGTTGCGATGCGCCACCGCGATCCTGACACCCCTTTGATCAGCCGCCTTGATCAGTTGATCGGCCTCCGCCGGTGTTCGGCAGAACGGTTTCTCGACATACAACCCCTTCGCGCCAGCCTCTATCGCGGCGAGGGCCATCTCCAGATGCTGATCCGGATGGCGCGGCGCAATCGACACAAACTCCGGACGCAATTCCGGCAGCATCTCGCGATAGTCTTTGAAGCCTCGCTTGATTTTCAGCCGAGCAAGCGCCGACTTGAGTCCCTTCTCATCCGCATCGGCGACGCCCACGATCTCCGCGCCCGGTATCTTCTGCCAGACGACATCAAGTCCGTGACCGTAATTACCGCGACCCGTGTGTCCGATCACCGCGACCCGGCGCGGGCGATCGGTCGCGGCGGGAAGACCGGGAACGAAAAGAGCCGACGATCCGGCTGCGAGAAACGTGCGGCGAGTCATGCGTGTTGGTATCATGGAGAGCGCCAGTCAGGTCAATAGCAGACAATTTCGTGAAGGCGCACGGAATCGTTTTCTGAACGGGCCGTTATAAAACATATTCCCGGTAGCAGCCGAGGTGACGAGGCTCATCTTCATTGCGAAATACAATCAGGATCACAGCCTCGTCACCTCGGCTGCTACGTTTATGACGGGTTGTCAGGCGAGGATGTCGTGAACGACTTTGCCATAGACGTCGGTGAGGCGGAAGTCGCGACCGGCGTGGCAATAGGTCAGTCGTTCGTGATCCATTCCCAGCGCGTGCAGCAAGGTCGCGTGAAGGTCGTGCATGTGAACGGGATGTTCCACCGGACGATAACCAAATTCGTCCGTGGCGCCATAAGTCAATCCCGGTCGCACTCCCCCGCCCGCCATCCACACGGTAAACGCCTGCGGATGATGATTGCGCCCATCGCCGTTCTCAACCATTGGCGTGCGGCCAAATTCGCCACTCCAGAGCACGAGCGTGTCATCGAGCATTCCGCGTTGATCCAAATCCGTGAGCAGACCGGCGATGGGCTGGTCAGCCTTCCCCATTTCCGCGATGCTGCCCTCCTTGACTTTCTTGTGATGATCCCACGTGTAATCAGTCGAGACCTGGATGTAGCGCACGCCGCGCTCCGCAAACTTCCGCGCGAGGAGGCATTGCCGCGCCAGATTGTCCGCCGCGCCGGTCTTCACGCCGTACAGCGCCAGCGTCTCCTTTGACTCATCCTCAATGCTCATGATCTGCGGCATCGTCGATTGCATGCGAAACGCCAGTTCGTAGCTGCCAATCAAACCTTCGACGCCGGGATCGCCCTTGGTTGCCCACAGGTGTTTCCGGTTCAATGATTGAATCAGGTCGAGTTGGCTCCGCTGCAAACCGGGTTTCAGATCCGGATTGGTCAGGTTGGCGATGGAGGCATCGGCGATGGGAATCTCCGCGGAACCAATCGCCGTGCCCTGATGAATCGCGGGCAGAAATGCGTTGCCGTAGTTCTGCACACCGCCGTGACCGCGCGGAGGTGAAATCGTGATGAATGCCGGCAAATTGTCGCTCTCGCTGCCGAGACCGTAGCTGACCCACGCACCGACACTCGGCCGCACAAGATTCGCCTGCCCGGTGTGCAATCGCAGCAACGCCTCGCCGTGAGCAGAGCCCTCCGTGTGAACGGACCGGACGACGCACAGTTTGTCGGCGTGCCGGGACAGGTGCGGAAAAAGTTCGCTCATCCAAATCCCGCTCTGCCCGTGTTGCGCGAATTGAAACGGCGAACCAAGCAGCGGCCCCAGCTTTTCGCGTTCGCTCCCGACGTCCTTTCCGTGAAGCTCCTTTCCGGCGTCGCGATTGAGTCTCGGCTTGGGATCAAACAAATCGACGTGACTCGGTCCGCCCCACATGAACAGGAAAATCACGCGTTTGGCGCGCGGCGTAAAATGTGCAACCCGCGCGAACGGCGCATCCGCATTCGGGCCGGTGGCGGCCAATGCACGGCGCCCCGCCATCGCCGACAAGGCAAGCGAACCGAACCCGCACGCGCTCGCGCGCAACAGGTCGCGCCGATTGAGCGACTGACTAAAGTTGTAACAGCTCATGATTCATTCCAGAAATTGAAAGCGGCTCGAGGACAGCAGCGCATGGCAAGCGAGCGACCACGACTGAAGTCTGGCGTCAGCAGTGCCGTCCGCAGCCAGACGTTTCGCGGTATCGTGGACAAAGACGATCATCTCATCGCGCCCTTCGTCAGTCGGACAGTCATTGAGAATCATCGAAAACATGTGATCAACTTTTGCCGGTTCGTCACCGCCTGAAGAGTCAGCCAGCAAGCGCGTCGCGGCGGCTTTGGCTGCATCCCTGACGGATTTGTCGTTCAACATGAACAACCCCTGCGCGGCGGAGGTGGTCCGGGCGCGGGCGCCGGTCGTCGTATGCGGGTCGGCAAAATTGAACGCCTCAAAAACCTCCGGCAGATCATTCCGAATCACGGGAAGGTAAACGCTGCGACAGGCAAAGTCGGTTCGCCGCCGATTCTTGTTCGCGCCCACGGCCGTCGCCTGATCGCCCAGGTAAGCGACCGACGATTCCATTTGCGCCTGATCCAATTGCCCCGCGACTGCCAACATCGCGTCGCGCAACGATTCCGGGTCGAGCCGCCGCCGATGACCGCGCCAGAGCAGGCGATTTTCCGGATCAATCGCGTGAGCCTGCTCGTCGTAATCACTGCTCATCGCAAAGGTGCGACTCAGCACAATCGTTCGCACCACGGCCTTGATCGACCAGCCGGAATCGACGAGTTCACCCGCGAGATAATCGAGCAATTCGGGATGACTCGGCGCCTCACCCGTCCGCCCGAAATTGTCCACCGTCCGGACAATGCCGCGGCCAATCAGGTGATGCCAGATGCGGTTGACCAGGACGCGCGCCGCGAGTCGGCCCGCGCCGTTGTCCACATCAGCGAGCCATCGGGCAAGTTCGATTCGTCCGCTATGTCCTTTGGGCAGCTCAGCTTTGCCGCTGTTCGAGACAGCCTGCAGAAAACCGCGCGGCACTTTCTCGCCCAGTTGATTGAAATCTCCCGCGCGACGAATGGATTCATCGCCCGGCTCTTCCACGTCAGCCGGAATCATGGCGCGCGCGGGAATCTGCGGCGGTTTGGCAACGACGGCAGTGAGTTGCGCGATCAACTCACTTTGTGCCTTGAGCCGATCAGCAAGCGGCTGCGTTTCGTCTTTCGCGCCCTCGGACAAGGCATCCGGATGTTTTTCGAGCAGAGTCTTGAGTCCGGTCGCATCTTCCTTTTTCAAGAAGTCACGGACGGACCGGGCGCGCAGGGCAGCCTCTTTCGCTTTGGGAAACTTCCGCCAGTAATCCTCGTAGGCCTTGTCCAATTCAGCGCCGTGTTCACCCAACCCGACCAACTGCTCCATCACCCGCTGCTGACCGAGCATATACCGCTGTTCCATCACCCGCGTGGAAGTCAGAATTCCGGCCAGCGCGTAGTAGTCAGCCGTCGGAATCGGTTCGAACTTGTGATCGTGGCAACGCGCGCAGCCCAGCGTCAGGCCAAGAAACGTCCGGCCAATCGTGTCGAGTTGTTCGTCAGCCACCTCCATCCGCTGCCGCTTGGGATCGTTGCCAAGCAAAACCTTCGGTCCGATCACCAGGAAGCCCGAACCGATGCGTTGCTGGTCGCGTTGCGCAATGGATTCAAACGGCAACGCATCGCCGGCAAGTTGTTCGAGGACGAAGCGATTAAACGGAATATCCGCGTTCATCGCGTCGATGACCCAGTTGCGATAGCGCCACGCTTCGCGGAACAGGAAGTTTTCGTCCAGTCCGTTTGAATCGGCATAACGAGCAAGGTCCAGCCAATGTCGCCCCCAGCGTTCGCCGAACTGGGGCGAGCTCAGCAAGCGATCAACAACCCGTTCGAGCGCATCGATTCGTTTATCCTCGATGAACGCTCTGACTTCCCCGGGGGTTGGCGGCAGGCCGATGAGTTGGAAATGCAGGCGACGGAGAAGGTCGCGCCGGTTCGCGTCCGCAGTGGGCGAAAGATTCGCCGCCCGACGACGCGCCGCCACGAAGTCATCGATTACCGATCGGGACCAATCCCGGTCAGCGGCTGGTCGATGCGTTGCCAGTTGACGAAACGCCCAGTGATTTCGCCCGGCAATGGGATCTGCCGGCCCCAATTCGCCCGCGTCTGCCGGCAACATCGCGACCAGCAAACCGGCCACGAAGGCGAGTTGAAATTTTGGTCGGCGAAACAACATCATGAGCCGGTTTAACAGTCCGCGAAACCGCAAGCTTGGCTGAAATTAGTCGCACAAGGCGTTGGTCACAATCAGGAAATGAGAGCTGGTTCGGATCTGGTCAGCCGCGATTTGTCCGTTATCGTTTCGGTGTACGGAATTAACATGAAGATCAATTTGATACTGTTCTACCTGCTGGCTTTGACTGCTCCGGGGCACGCCGAGAACGCTCGTCCAAATATTCTCTATTTTTACGTCGATGATATGGGTTGGGGATCCATCGGGCCCAACGGTCAGGCTGAACGGAAAGCCAGGGGTTTGCCTTATGTCCTCACGCCAAACCTCGACCGTCTGGCCGCCGAAGGCGTCAATTTCACACGCTCTTACGGTTGCACAGTTTGTTCCCCCGCGCGCTCATCGCAACAATCAGGGTTTCACCAAGGTCACACCTTCGCTGACCGCAATGATCCTGACAACGCGAAGAAAGCCATGCGCGCCGACGACGTGTTGATGGGCGATGTTCTTTCGAAGGCGGGGTATGTCACCGGCTATTGGGGCAAGTGGGGATACGGCGGATCAAAAAGCCAACTGAACCCAGTCATTGAAAACATCCAGACCCTACCGACATCGCACGGCTACAAACACGTGGTGGCTGAACTTCACCACGTTCGTGCCCACACCTTCTTTCAACCGACGCTTTGGTGCGCGCCAGCAAAACCCGGCGCCATCGGCGGGCTCGAACTTCGTCCCAACTCGATGTCGCAGTATGTCGGCAATGCGAATTACCCGAACGCTCCCGCATTACAAAACCATTCCGCGTATCCGGCCACGGCATACTGTGATGACGTCTATGCATTTGCCGCGCTCGATTTCGTCCACGCGCAGGCGAAGAACAACCATGCCACCGGACAACCCTTCTTTGGCCTGCTTGCGGTTCAGGTGCCTCACGCACCATTTGGCGAAATCGAACAATTGCCCGAATGGAACAAGGCGTATCGGGAGCATCCGCACTTCACGAAACTCTCCGATCAATCCCGGCAATGGGCGGCCATGGTCACGCGCATCGACACCCATTTCGGAAATATTCTGGCAGCTCTCGAAGATCCGAATGGCGACGGCGACCGTTCAGATTCCGTCGCTGCGAACACGCTCGTCATTTTCCAATCCGACAACGGCGGGCCGCAACACCCGGCGCGGAATGAGTTCGCCGCCAATGGTGGATTGC
>CALBIE010000464.1 GCA_937893495.1 uncultured Verrucomicrobiales bacterium
AATTTGCCAAGCCATACGAGGAGATTCAAGTCTGGCACATGGGAATCACCATGGCGGCCATTCAACTGGGGCTGGACCTGAAGAACGCGCGGATGGACTATCAAAAACATGAACTGTTTATTCCCGGTACAAACGGTGTCAGTCGAACCATTCCACTGGATCAAAACGGTTATTTCTACATCGACTGGTGCCTGCCGGTGGAAGACCAGCGGTTGGCGAGGGATGGGTTTGAGTTTGTCATGCTCAACGACGTTGATCGGGAAGAGGGGCACGGCAATGAAATTCCTCCGGCGGATGCGACCCGCTTTGCGAACCGCCTGGTATTTGTCGGTTCCACCGCGACGGGAAACGAATTGACGGACCGGGGCACAACACCGTTGGGAAAAAATACCTTTCTGATCAGTAAGCATTGGAACATCGCCAACTCGGTGCTTCTCAATCGGTTTATCCGGCGTGCCAGTCTCCGGACGGAGCTTTCCCTCATCATCGCGATGGGATTGCTGAGTACCCTGGTCACGCTCGGACTGAAACCACCCTGGTCGAGCATCTTGCTGATCGTCGCGGGCGGTACTTATGTGTGGTGGGCCGTTGACGTTTTCGTTGAATCCAGAAGCTTGCTCCCCATCGTGGCGCCATTGGGTGGTTCGTTGCTGTTCAATCATATTTCTTTGATGGGGTATCAGGTCATGGTTGAGAACAAAGAGCGTCAACGCATCAAGGGCATGTTTTCCAGACTGGTTTCACCCAATGTGGTTAACGAACTGTTGAAAGAGAAAGAAATGCACCTTGGCGGTCAGCGGCGGCGCATCACGGTCTTCTTCTCGGACGTGCGCGGATTCACCACGATGACGGATGAGATGCAGGCCTATGCGGATAATTACGTCAAGGAGTACCATCTGGAAGGCGCGGAGGCCGAGGCGTTCCGCGATTTGGCCGCGGCGGAAACCCTGGAGACGGTCAATCTGTACCTCGCGACGATTGCGGACCAGATCAAGAAGCATGATGGCACACTCGACAAATACATCGGCGACTGCGTGATGGCTTTCTGGGGCGCGCCAACCCCCAATGAAGCCCATGCGGTATCGTGCGTGAGATCGACCATCGACGCCCAGTTGGCCATGCATCAGCTTAATATCGGTCGGGCGGCGCAAAACCGACGCATTGAGGCAACGAATATGGAGCGCACTACACGAGGCGAACCGCCGTTGCCGCTCAAGCGCCTGCTGGTGATGGGCAGTGGCGTCAATACCGGCACGGCCATCGTGGGTTTGATGGGATCCGAGCAACATATTTTCAATTTTACCGTTTTCGGGCGATCCGTGAATATCGCCAGTCGGCTCGAAAGTGTCTCCGGGCGGGGTCACATCATCATTGGTGAACCCACTTTTCGTGATATACAGAAGTATGATCCCGCCCTGGCTGCGACCTGTGAGGAATGGGAGCCGGTAACCGTCAAAGGAATCGCCGAGGCCGTACAGATTTGGGAAGTGCCGTGGCGAATGTACCTGTCCGAAGACCAGCGCGACGCGATCGACTTTACTCGACCGGCGGATGGGGCTGACGAGAAGAAGGCGGCCCCCTCGGTCGCCAAAGCGTCCGCGACTGGCCCGAAGCGAAAGACACAGGGTGGGTCCAATTAGTGAATCATGTTTTCTTGATTGTTGCCAATGAGCCGAGCTATCCGCACTGTCATATATCCGGGAAGTTTTGACCCGTTGACCAACGGCCACCTGGACGTTATTCAACGGGCTGCGCGACTCTTTGATCGGGTCATCGTGGCGGTCGCCAGCAGCGCGGATAAGAATCCGCTCTTCTCGCTGGATGAGCGGCGCAAACTGGTGGATGCCGCAACCGTCGCGTGGCCGAATGTTGAATCGGGCGACTTCTCCGGCCTATTGGTCGAATACGTCCGCGAAATGTCAGCGGATGCCGTCATCCGTGGATTGCGGGCCGTGTCGGATTTTGAATTCGAATTTCAATTGGCGCTGATGAATCGCAAATTGGATGAACGGGTGGAGACGATTTTTATGATGCCGAAGGACACTTATACTTTTCTGAGCAGCCGACTGGTAAAGGAGATTGCGCAATTGGGAGGCGATGTTTCGGCCTTTGTGCCGCCCGAGGTCAAAGTGGCCCTGAATGAAAAATTCGCTCTGCAGAGCTGACGAATTTGCCGAAAAACAAAATGCTCGAATTTGCTCAACCCATCAACTACCGCTGCCGTTACGACGGGCGAAAGTAATCATGCCGGTAAAGATTAACCTCATTCATCTGCAACGCGGGGCTCAATCCCTGGTGGGTGAAATTCCTGTGGCTGACCTTGAGCTGGGGCCCGATGACGAGCTGGTTCACTGCCGTCAACCATTGCGTTATGATCTGACCGCCGAGCTGGTCGGTGAAGGGGTATTGGTAAGAGGCAGTGTAGAGATGGAATTGGAATTGGAATGTGCCCGCTGCCTGCGGCCTTTTAAGAAAACGATTGAATTGCCCGATTATGGGGCCCATTTGAGCCTGGAAGGCGAGGATTCGGTCCCGACGCTGGACGACTCCATAGACTTGACGCCATTTTTACGGGAGGATATCATGCTCGACTTGCCACGGCATCCGCTGTGTCAGGTTGACTGTGCTGGATTGGCTCCGACGGGCGAGATTGAGGCAGTCGAAGGTGGTTCGGGCGGAAACGCCTGGTCGGAATTGGAAAAACTGAAATTTGACAAAGAATAGATTATGGGCGTACCGAAGAGAAAACCTTCCCGAAGCCGCCAGCGAATGCGGCGGGCGTACAACAGCGTGTTGAAAACACCTCAGACTTCCACCTGTCCTCAGTGCGCGGCGCCGTATATGCCGCACCGCGTCTGTCCGGCGTGTGGACATTACAAAGGCCGCCAGGTGGTCACCGTGGAATCACTGGGTTGATTCGCTTCAATCGGGCGCGGAGGCAATTTGTCCACCGCGCTCTTTTTGTCTATGCGTATCGCAGTGGATGTCATGGGTGGCGACCACGGGTGTGGAGTCATCATTGAAGGCGTCAGGCAGGCGCTGGCGCGATATCCGCAGGTTTCCAGCATATTCCTGGTCGGGCTCGAAGATGATATTACCGCGTGCCTGAGCACTGCAGATCGCGATTCCGGTCGGATGGAAGTTGTTCACGCGTCGCAGGTGTTGACGATGCACGACAAGCCGGTTGATGCGCTCAGAAAGAAAAAGGATTGCTCCATCACGCGTGCGATCGAATTGGTCAAGGAAGGTCGGGCGGATGCACTGATTTCGCCGGGAAATACTGGAGGGATACTGAGCGCGGGGACAATTCGTTTGCGCTTGCTGCCTGGCATCAGTCGTGGCGCAATCGCAACGGTCATTCCTGAACCGGAAAATGAATTCGTCCTGTTGGATTCCGGCGCCAATGTCGAGTGCAAGCCCCATCACCTGGCGGAGTTCGCCATTATGGGCAGCATTTATTCGCGTGAGGTGCTGGGCAAGGCTAATCCAAGAGTCGGCGTGCTTAGCAACGGTACCGAGGAAAACAAAGGCAACGAACTGACCCTTGAGGCGCATGCTCTATTGCGCCGTCTGGATTTGAATTTCGTTGGTAATGTCGAAGGGCATGACCTCTTTCACAACAAGGTGGACGTGGTGGTATGCGATGGATTTGTCGGTAACATTGTGTTGAAGACCTGCGAAAGTATGGCCCGGGCGATGTTTGGCTGGCTGCGTACGGAATTGATGCGTAATCCCAAGCGCAAAATGGGCGCATTTTTGGCGAAAAATGCCTTTCGTACCCTTAAAACGCGATTGGATGCTGAAAACTACGGCGGCGCACCTCTGCTGGGCCTCAACGGTGTTGTCATGAAGGCGCATGCCTCTGCGAGTGATCGAGCTATCATGAACGCAATCCGGACGGCCGTAGAGGCGATCAATCACAACCTCAATGATGCGATTACGCGGGACATGAAGTACGCTGCGCCGATTCTCGGCGGCGGCGAATCAACTTAGTTCCAACAAAATAGAAGGGATAACGGCATGAGCGATTTGCCCGATAAAGAATTCACCAATCCGCGGGCTGAGCACGGGTTTATGGGGCGTACCTGTTCCATCAGCGCCGTGGGTGCCTACGTGCCTGAACGGATAGTGACCAATCGCGATCTCGAAAAAATAGTCGATACGACCGATGAATGGATCACTTCACGCACTGGAATCAAAGAACGCCGAATCGCGGCGGATGATGAGGCGACTTCCGATCTTGGCGCGAAGGCCGCGTTGATAGCGATGGAAAGAGCCGGCGTAACGCCCGAGGAAATAGATTTCATCATTGTTGCGACGATAACGCCCGACATGCCGTTCCCTTCTACGGCGTGTCTGATTCAGCAGAAAATCGGCGCGCATCGAGCGGCCGCGGTTGATATCGAAGCGGCTTGCTCCGGGTTCATATATGGATTGGAGATTGGACAGCAGTTCATCATGTCGCGGACGTACGACTGCGTATTGGTCATTGGTGCGGAGAAACTTTCCTCGATTATTGACTGGAAGGATCGCAATACCTGCGTGCTCTTCGGTGACGGGGCGGGGGCGGCGATTTTGCAGCATCGGCCGCAGGCGCATGGATTGCTTACGGCCTGCATGGGTGCCGATGGCCGGAAGGCGAATATCCTTGCGATGCCCGGCGGCGGTAGCCTGCACCCCGCGACAGAGGCTTCCGTTCATGATCGGTTGCACTACCTGCGAATGGATGGCAAAGAGGTGTTCAAAAACGCTGTTACGGCGATGTGCAGGGCGGCGAAAGAGGCGTTGAAGCGATGCGACATAACGGTGGACAATATCAAGTGTATCATTCCGCATCAGGCGAACAAGCGTATCATCGACGCAGTGGGCGACCGGTTGAAAGCGCGGCCGGATCAGTTGTTTATGAATCTGGACAAGTATGGCAATACCTCCGCTGCCTCGGTGGCTGTGGCGCTCGATGAGGCTGTCGAGCAGGGGAAGATTGAACGTGGAGATTTGATTTTGTTGGTCGTTTTTGGCGCAGGATTGACCTGGGGCGCGGCCGTTATTGAATGGTAGCGGAACAAAATGATTCTCGTTCATTGACGAATGAACTTTGAGTGCTAAATTCTCTCCGCCCTATGAGTTCCACGAAGCTTGATACGTCCGGTGTATTTGAATCCGGCAACCAGAGTAGTTCCAACGCCCACCAGGCGCTTCATCTTGAACCCGACACCACTCATTTCCGCCGGAATGGCATTGAGTTTTGTCACGGTGAATCCATCCCGCTGTGGACGGAGATGACCGTCAGCCTGCACGATCCGGTGGACGGCAAAGAGATCACCGCTACCGGTATCGTGGTCGATTG
>CALBIE010000465.1 GCA_937893495.1 uncultured Verrucomicrobiales bacterium
TCATGGTAAACCTTACCGCAGATGTTCCGACCGCGCCGAACCCGGAAAACGCCGGTAGTCAAAAGTTTGTCGTCGTCCACTTTTCTATTCGCGACACCGGCATCGGCATTCCCCTGGACAAGCAGAAACATTTGTTTGAATCCTTCAGTCAGGTGGACGCGAGCACTACCCGCAAGTACGGCGGCACCGGGTTGGGTCTGGCCATCAGTAGCCAACTTGTGCAACTCATGGGCGGCTCCATCTGGGTCAACAGTATCGCCGGCGAAGGTGCCACATTCCATTTTACGATAACGGCCGAAGTCGGTGCGACGGCATCTATATACTTGCCGCTCGACCAAAAAAGAATTCTGGTCGTTGAAGAAAATGAGGCGCAGCGAACGGCGGTTATCGCCCATTTACTGCATGATGGCGCAACTGGCATTGCGGCGGAAACCGCGAATGGAGCCCTCCGCCTCGTTGAGGGGTCCGCTAAGTTTGACGCGGTGCTGATTAACCTCCAGTTGACAGGAACTGACGGGCTGGCACTCGCCCTTCAAATAAATGAAATACTCAAAGGCACGGAATTACCAATTGTTTTACTGGCGCCAAAAGGATTCCGCCACGGTGATACCGCGATTACGCCAGTCAACGTAACCGGAACGGTCACCAAGCCGCTCCGTCGGCAGCAGTTACGCAAAATGCTGATCCGCGCCATCGGAGGCCAATCGGCGGAGCCGACCAGCGCAAGTAATCGAGATGAAGAGGCCAAATCAATGGCCGCGCGATTTCCGCTGCGCATCATGCTGGTCGAGGACAATCTGATAAATCAGAAAGTCGCCGTGCGACTGCTCGAACAAATCGGTTACCAGGCCGAAATTGCCAACAATGGACAGGAGGCCGTCGATGCATTTACTCGAAGCGCCTATGATCTCATTTTTATGGATTTGCAAATGCCGGAGCTCGATGGACTGGAGGCGACCCGGAAGATTCGGGAATTGGAACAGCGACTCGGGGCCGGACGAGTGAAAAAGTCGGTGATTATTGCTTTGACCGCCAACGCCATTCCGGGTGACCGTGAGCGGTGTCTGGACGCCGGGATGGATGACTACTTGTCCAAACCAGTCAGACCGGAAAAACTGACCTCCATGATTGAGAAATGGGGACCGAATCTTGTAGCAAACGGTAATGAAACGGCGAGCCACGTTGTGGCTTCTGAAACAGGAATCAAGGCAATGACAACAGAAGCAAACGAAGAGACGACCGGAGGGCCACCGCCAGTGGACATTGAAAAACTTCGCGATCTCGGTGGAGGTAACGATGAGGGACTGGCGGAACTGGTGGATCTTTACCTGAATCAGACCGCCGACCAGATCGAACAAATTCAGGCCGCCATCACTGGGAATACGCCCAATGAGGTCAGACGCATCGCGCATAGCTGCGCGGGAGCCAACGCCACATGCGGAATGGATGGATTGGTTGCACCCATGCGCAATTTGGAAAAGATGGGCATGGACCAGGATATTTCACAGGCGCAACCACAGTTGGACAAAGTCCGGGTCGAATTTGACAAAGTGCAAAAGTTTCTCGAGCGTTACCGCCCGCAGTAACCGACTACCCGCCACCCCATCATGCGCAAACTTTTGCTGATCGAGGACGACCGGATTATTTCCGGCATATATCAGCGAAAATTCACCAGCGACGGCTTTCAGGTCGA
The DNA here is from genome assembly GCA_937893495.1 of uncultured Verrucomicrobiales bacterium. Classification (GTDB taxonomy): domain Bacteria; phylum Verrucomicrobiota; class Verrucomicrobiia; order Limisphaerales; family JAYPXF01; genus CALBIE01. The sequence goes on from CALBIE010000465.1 coordinate 1,694, forward strand.
GGTGGCTTCCGATGGCGAACGCGGGATGGAACTCATCCAATCCTTTCGTCCCGATATCGTTGTTCTGGACATCATGCTTCCCAAAGTCAACGGGCTCGAAGTTCTCAAGGCGATTCGGCAGGATCCCGATTTCGTCGCGTTGCCAGTCATCGTTTTCTCGAACGCCTATCAGACCAAGATCATCGACGAAGCCTGGCAGCTTGGTGCTTCGATGGTGTTGATGAAGGCAACCACTAACCCAAGGAAGCTCTCCGCGACTGTTGAAGAACTCTATGCTGCGTCGCACGAAGGAGATACCGGCGAGACAAATGCTGCTCCGGTCCCCTCCTCAGGAGACGATACCGGCGATCAGGGCGAGCAGCGAAAGCTCTTTTTTGACAGCCTGCCATCATTGAAAGAGAACATGCGGGAAACGCAGCAGGCATTTCTCAACACCAACAGCAAGTCGGAACGCACCACTCATCTTCAGGAGCTTTATCGACAAGTCCACGTGTTGACCGGAACGGCCGGTCTCGTTGAACAGAACATTCTCGCCCGTATGGCCGAGACCTATGAAGCGCTCCTCAAGGAAATGTCCGAGCAAGGCAGCGCAGTCACCGTCTCGACCACCCGCACCTCGACGCAGACATTGCAGTTTCTCGGCTGGCTTATCGATCGAGCGGATAAGTTGCCCGCATTGCAGGATTTCGATCCAAAGGTCATGGCCGTGGATGATGAAGAAATTTCCCGCCGCGCGGCGATTCACGCGCTGGAAAAAGCGGGACTTCACGGAATTGCGATCGAGCACGGATCGCCTGCTTTCATGCGTGCCAAGGAATCACCGTTCGACCTTTTTGTACTCGACGTCGATATGCCGGGACTGAGCGGTTACGAACTCTGCGCGCGGCTACGCTCCCTCCCCCCATACAAAGACACGCCAATCATCTTCGTCACCGGACTCAGCGACTTTCAGAGTCGCGCAAAATCCACCCTCAGTGGCGGCAACGATCTGATTGCCAAGCCCTACGTGTTTGTGGAACTGAGCGTCAAGGCTCTGACGCTCGTCTTTAAATCGTATCTCCATAAGCATGGCCTGATATAATCCGTCGCCTTTGACCATTCGCCGCAATTGAGCTAGCGTCACTCCCATGGACAACCTGCACGCGCCCTGGCGAATCGAATACATTCTGGCGCCCAAAGACCCATCACCCGAAGGTCAATCGATTTTCACACAGATCGGCCAGTCCAATGAGGACGAAAAGAATTACGTCATCGCCCGCGAGAAATCCTGTTATGCCGTGCTCAACACCTACCCGTACAACTGCGGGCACGTCATGGTCATTCCCTACCGTCAGATCGCTGATTTACCCGAACTGACCGAACCGGAAATGCTCGAGCTCATGTTACTGACCCGCCGCGTTCAGCAGGCAATTCGCAAAACGATGAACCCCACCGGTTTCAACATTGGCCTCAACCTGGGCAAAGTCGCCGGCGCGGGCATCGTTGAGCATTTACATTTTCACATCGTCCCGCGCTGGGACGGCGACACCAACTTCATGGCCGTCATCGGCAATACCGGGGTGCTTCCCGAAGCTCTCACGGAAGTTGCCGCGAAACTCCGCCGCGCGATGCAGGACTCCGCCGCCTGAACATGACCACGGAAACTCTTCACTTCGAAAACGCCCGCTTCGCTCAACAGCTTTTCAGCAACGACCCGCGCAATCTACGGGAGATTGAGAAGAAACTTGCGATAAAGGCCACGTCCCGCGATGGGTGGATCAAACTCGAGGGTGAAGCGCTAGCCGTCGAGAAGGCGAAGCGATTGTTTCAGGCTCTGGAAGAACGTCTCAAGTCGGGGGCACCGATCAATTGCGCCGAGTTTACCAGCGCCTTGAACGTCATCGAAACGGATGGCATCGAAGCACTGCAAAGTCTGCAGTCAGCACGAATTCAAACATCCTCAAAGAAACTGGCCATCGCGCCCAAGACGCTCGGCCAGAAAAAATACGTCGAGGCCATACGCGAGTTCGACGTCACGCTCGGCGTCGGTCCGGCCGGAACCGGCAAGACCTATCTCGCCATGGCCATGGCCGCCCAAGCGCTGCGCGAAGGAAAGGTCTCCCGCATCATTCTAACTCGGCCTGCGGTCGAGGCGGGTGAAGCGCTCGGTTTTTTGCCCGGCGACCTGTACGAAAAACTCGATCCTTATCTGCGACCCCTTCATGACGCGCTGCACGACATGATGCCCGTCGAGGAAATCCAGAAAAACAAGGAACGTGGTACTATCGAAATTGCTCCCCTCGCCTACATGCGTGGCCGCACGCTGAACAACGCGTTCATCATTCTTGACGAGGCGCAGAACTCGACCGCCGAGCAGATGCTGATGTTTTTGACTCGCCTGGGATTTAACTCAAAAGCGGTCGTTACCGGCGATCCAACGCAAGTGGATCTGCCCGGCCATAAAACATCTGGCCTCCACGAAGCCGCAAAAGCGCTTCGCAATGTCGAAGGTATCGCCGTCGTGGAATTCCAAAAAAAGGACATCGTGCGACATCCACTTGTCCAGCGGATCATCTCGGCCTACGAAAAGCATCGTTCCGATCAGCATGCCTGACGCGCTCGTCATCCGAAATTCCCAGCGTACCCGCCGAATCGACACCTTGCTGCTTCAGCGGATTCTCCTCGAATACCTGAACGAAATCCTGACGCTCCCGTCGTATCAGATTGGTATCCACCTCGTCAGCGCGAAGAAAATGGCGCGCATCAATATGGAATTCCTCCAGCACGAAGGGAGCACGGATGTCATTACGTTTGATCATGGCGATACCTCGACCGCCGGAATCGTCTTCGGTGAAATTTTTATCTCCGTGAATGACGCCGTGCAACAGGCCGTTGATTTTGGCACGAACTGGCAAACTGAACTCGTTCGTTACACCATCCATGGCGTTCTTCATTTGCAGGGTTTCGACGACATGAGTCCGACCGCGCGCCGCCTGATGAAACGCGAAGAGAACCGCTGCTTGCGAATCTTGGCCCGACGCTTCAGTTTGGAGAAAATCGAAAAACGATGAAGTTCAATAAAGAGAAAACCCAACCCATCTCCCGGTGGAGAAACAATTTCTTCACCGGCCTGGCCATTGTATTGCCGATTGCGCTGTCCATCGCGGTCTTCATCTGGATTTTCGGCACCGTAGCGCGTTTCACGGACGCCCTGCTCTTCTTCATACCGAACACTATCACGCATGGAAAAGGTGGGACCGGCCCGGTCCACTGGTATTGGAGCCTCGTCGCGATTCTCTTCGCGATGTTTCTGCTCAGCGTCGTCGGGCGACTGACTCGATTCTATGTCGGCAAAAAACTGCTATGGTTTACCGAGGAAGTATTATTGACCATTCCCCTGCTGAATAAACTCTACGCGATGATCAAGCAGATCAATTCCGCTTTCGCTTCGAACAAAACATCCTCTTTCAAGCAAGTGGCCATGGTCGAATTTCCACGCAAAGGCATCTGGTCCATCGGCTTTGTTACTGGCGATAAACATCCTGAACTTGAGCAGAAGTCCGGAAACAAGATTATCAGTCTTTTCGTCCCGACAACCCCCAATCCGACCACGGGTTTTCTCTGCCTGGTGAATCGCGATGAGGTCACGATTCTTGACATGACGGTCGCCGACGG
>CALBIE010000466.1 GCA_937893495.1 uncultured Verrucomicrobiales bacterium
GGATGCCACCATGCCTCTTTCACTCTGGGGTCCATGGCCAATTTTACCGAATAATATAAGAGAGAAATATAGGCCTGAGCTGCCGCCGCCGAGGTGAGACCTATACTGCACATCAATGCCACCAGAAAAAGTTTTCGCGTTGGCCACGGCCAGATTTTTGTTTTCATTTTGGTTCAGATAACCGGGTCCGTGCCAAAGTGAAATTGACCGGGATAAATCAGTCCCAACGTTTTCTTCGCGCCATCGGGAAACAGAATCGTGTGACTCACCACCTTGCCGTCGAAATAGACATTCGCCCTGGTCACCGCAGTGACGTTTTGAAATTCAGTCGGAATAGATGTCATCGCGCGGCAGTGTTTCGGGACGGCGGAAAATGTCAAGATGCACGGCAATCGCGGTGGTTAGTAATCCGCCACTGAGCCATCCTTCATCTTGACGTCGGGCCACTTGTACTTTTGCGGCTTCTTCGCCTCCTCCGCAACCACCCGTTCGTCCATCTCCACGCCAAGTCCGACGCCCTCCGGCAGGGCAACGTATCCGTCTTTGTCCACCTTCCAGTCGATGACCGCAATTCCCTTGGGATTGAATCCGAAGTTGTTCGGGTAAAACTCGTGGATAAGAAATAGCGCGGTGGCCGCAGTGGCATGAATGCTCGCGGAGATGCCAAGGTTGCTGGCGGTGCAATGGGGCGCGAGCGGCACCATGAACGTTTCGGCAAGCGCGGCGATCTTGCGCATCTGGCTGATGCCTCCGGTGTGGCAGCAGTCAGGTTGCAGGATGTCGATGCAGCGCTCCGTCAGATAGGGAATCATTCCCCAGATCGTCCGATCCCTTTCGCCCGTCGCCAGCGGAATGTTGATGGCAGCTTTTAGCCGTTTGAAGACCTCGATGTTACCGGGCACGGCGGGTTCCTCGATGAACATCACATCGTACGGCTTCAAGGCGCCGGCCAGTTGGATCAATGTGGCCGGCGGCACGGCAGAGTGCGCATCAAACATCACCGCGCCATCGGGGCCTACCTTCTCCCTCGCTTTCTCGATGGCCGTGACCATGCGCTGGATGTCCGCCGGCGTTCCCGCCTGTTCGTAAACACCATGTGGTGGCACCTTCACCGCTTTGGGGGTGTGATAAACGCGGATGCGGTCCCGCACCGGACCACCGAGCAGACGATAGACCGGCACCCCCCAGAGTTTTCCCGCGAGATCCCAAAGCGCGATGTCGATCCCGGAGATGACATGCACCATGAACGGTCCGCCACGAATGTCGCGATGCGCGCGATAGAGCTTCTGCCAGAGGTATTCAATACGGGTCGGATTCTCGCCCGTGAAGATTTCCGCCAGTGAAGCCAGCAATGTCAGCGCCACGCGGGTGTCAGTGCCTTTGATTTCGCCCCAGCCGCTGACGCCGTGATTGGTATCGATGCGCACGTAGAGCACCGGATACACCCGCCAAGCCTTGTAACCCGTGATGCGAATGGACGAACTCCTGTCCGCGACCGAATTACCCGGATTGCGCTCAGCGCTGAAGGCGTCCTCCGTCATCGCCAAACCGGCCGCGGCCGCACCGCTCAGTGAAAGGAATTCCCGACGGGAAGAGTCTGAAGATTGAATCATGCCGGAAGTCTTTCCCCGGTGATTGATTGAAAGCAAGCGGAAGGTTGCCCGAGATTTGCCTGGCGCGTGGCGGGTATTCCGATTCGCTTCGGCTATTGCGGCGGCGTCAGGCGGAGCGATTCGTCGTCATTGGCCAACGTTTGTTCGCAGGGAAATGGTCGAGGAAGGGATGATGGTTTTTCTGGAACCCGATGATTTGCCAATGCCGCCATGGACAACGCGATCTAATTCCTGGCGATCGGAATCAGCGGAAGCACGACGTGGGAGGGATGTTTGGCATCGTGATAGATCGTTTGCTTCGCGGTCTGAAATTCTTTCACCAGACCGATGTTGTCCTGGGCTGAATTGGGGTTGCGCAGGTAGTAAGGATAATAACTGCTCGATATCTCGATGCGAATGCGATGTCCGCGAGCAAATACGTTGCCGGTCGGCCGCCAGAAATCGATGGCGTATTCGTAGGCTCGATCGGGTTCGATCTTGCTGAGTTCGCGTGGATTGAAAGTGCCATGCGCTTTGGGATCGCGGTGACGCGCGCGCATCAGACCTTCGGCGAGGAACAGAGCGCGGCCATCCGGGGAAACATCAGCCAGACGAATCATCCAGTCGGTGTCGTGGGCACTCGTCGCCGCAAAGAGTCGCGCGGTAATCGGGCCGATGAGTTCAACGTCTTCCGTCAACTCCGGTGTGTCATAAACCAACACATCGTTTCGCATCGCGGATTTGCTGATATCGCGTGGTCCATCGATGTGACCGTTGGCGAAGGCGGCTGATGGCGTGGGATTGGTTGGAGCATACACGTAGCGATCCGGTGGCTGTTGGCCGGGAGGTTGGGTTGAAAGCGTGCCGTCGCCGGCGGACGAATTCGCCCGCCCTTTGCTCTGGAGATAATACTTCGTGAACCGGGTTTCGGGCAGCGGCCAGTCCTGCGCGGCTCGCCATTGATTGCGGCCCATCACGAACACATGCACGGGCGGGTCGTTCAATACGCCGTTGTCGATGCCCTTCAGGTGAAAATCAAACCATCGCAGGATGTATCCGTCCCAATCGATGATTGCCTGCGGACCGAAATCGACGTCCGCGGCTTTCTGACTGCGATTGATGATGTGTTGCCAGGGACCGATGACGATTCGCGGGCGACGGGCGGCTGGTGTGCCGCCATATCGTTTCATGCCGAGGTAATTCATCGGTGTGCCCGGGAAGTTGGCATCGAACCATCCGGAAATTGCCAGCGACGGAACCTGGACTCGTCCGTAACTCTCCGGTGTCTGATACGAGATTGCCCTCCAATACTCACCGGCCGCCGTGTTTTGCTCGATCCATTTCCGCCACCAGGTGGTCGGCAGGTAGTTACGTGATTTATCGAAATCAATGTAGGGCAGATGGCTGTAGGCTGCTTCGCGATTGACTGCGAACCCGCCGTAAGCGCCCGGGCCGGCGCTGTGTGGTGTCCTCCCGGACATGGTGCCCGCCCAGTCCATCATCCAGCAGACAAAGACCCCATTCTGATAGGGGCAGTTGTAAAAGTGATCCGGCGGGGCAACTTCGGGAACAATCGCTTTCAATGACGGCGGGGCCTGGGACGCTGTCCACCACGTGGTCCAGCCCATGTAGGAAAGCCCGTAGGTCCCGACGTTGCCGTTGCACCATGACTGTTTCGCGATCCATTCGACCAAATCGTAACCATCGGTCTTGTGCTTTGATGAAAACGGATCCCAATCGCCGCCCGATTCAAAACGGCCGCGCGAATCCACGTTCACCACGACATATCCGCGAGCGGCAAACTTCTTCGCGCGCGTCGCCTGCCCATTCTTGTTGTAGGGCGTCTGCAGCAACACGGCGGGAAATCGTCCTTCGGCCTTGGGGCGGAAGATATCGATCTTGAGAGCGATACCATCCCGCATGGGCGCATCGGCGTTGCGCTCTTCGATGACTTCGTAGGTGGCGGGGGAGTAGT
>CALBIE010000467.1 GCA_937893495.1 uncultured Verrucomicrobiales bacterium
GCCGTTTTTCTTCTCGTGTTCCTAAATCCTGACAAGATAGAGGGTTTCTCGTTTTGCCCAAACCGGCCGCCAACACGGCAGAAATCGCGCGGTCGCGATGGAGTGGTTCCCCGGAAATCATGGTGATCTTTTTACGCCGGATTCAGAGGTCGGGCAATCAATATTTTCGGGACGGTTTACAGCCGCGATGCCTGACAAGAACGGGCAGTTCCCCATTCCCATCCCCATTCCCGGCATGTGGAAGGAAGTCTGACGCGTCCGGATTTCTGGGTTCGGGGAGCATGCCCGCCTCGGGCGTAGCAGCCGACGGGAGAAGAATCCGAGCGCCAAAAAGGTGCGGCATAATGCCATCGAACTCGCGTCCACGGTTGGCGGCGCACCGAGGCGTGGGGCAGGTCTCTGACCTGACGGTTGCGGCCTCTCTGAGGGCGCGGTTGCCGGAAACGTAATCGAGGCCGGTTGTGTCCGGGAACCAGAGGTTCCCGGAACCGGCAGGTCGGAGACCCACCCCACATTTGGCAAACCGTTCGTTGGCAGGCTCTGATTTCATTACTTTTCCCGAAGAATAATGAGCCTCGTCACCTCGTATGCTGCTACGCCGGGAGAGTTCTTTGACGGGCTGGTAGCGGTGCGCGCCCTCGCACGCCGCTTTTGGCCCGTCAACCATGGATGGGTTGGTCGGAACTTTCTCGCGCCTCCGGGGTTTTCCGCGCCATCGCGGAAAACCCGTTCGCATCGCAACGGTCCGGGGAGTCGTGTCAGGGTCGCGCGAAAGGCGCTGGATCAGTCCGCGAGCAGGTATTGAAAATCCTCAAGCGTGAGGTTCTTGGAAAACTGTTCCTCGCCGAGGACGTTTTCGGCCAGCGCCTTCTTCTGCTTCTGCAACGAGCGGATCTTTTCCTCGATGCTGTTCTTGATGAGCAGACGGTAGGCGATGACGTTGCGGCTCTGACCAATGCGGTGGGTCCGGTCGATGGCCTGGTTCTCGACCGCCGGGTTCCACCACGGATCAAACAGCACCACGTAGCTGGCAGCCATCAGGTTCAACCCCGCGCCGCCGGCCTTGAGCGAAATGAGAAAGACGCCCGGCCCTTCGTGTTTCTGAAACGCCTCGACCAGCGAACCTCGATCCTCGGTCTTGCCCGTCAGCATCCAATGTTTCCATCCGCGAGCGGACATCTCCCGTTCCACCAGTTCCAGCAGCTCGACGAACTGGGAGAAAATCAGGACCTTGTTGCCCTCCTCGATGATGGGCTCGAGCAGCTCGACCAACGCGTTCATTTTGGCCGCCCTGGCTTTCGACGAATCGCGGACGAGCGCGGGATGACAGCAGATCTGCCGCAACCGCAACAGCGAGGTGAGGAAGTTGAAGCGCAGTTCGTTGAGCTGCTTCTGGGTCTTCATCTTCAACAACATCTGCTGCGCGCGCTTGCGCTCGGCGTCGTAGAGTTTCTTCTGCTCCCCCTCGATTTCGCAGTAAAGGTCCTCCTCGATACGGTCGGGCAGATCGCGGGCGACCTGGGATTTCGTGCGGCGAATCAGAAACGGTCGCACCCGGGAGGAGAGACGCAGCCGGGCGAACGGATCGTCCTTGCCGTTGTAGAGTTTGTTGAACTGGTGGCGGCTGCCGAGCACGCCAGGCATGGCGAAAGCCATGAGGCTCCAGAGATCGAGCAGGCGATTTTCAATCGGGGTGCCGGTCAGCACGAGTCGATGCTCGGCTTTCAACGCCCGGGCGCACTGGGCGGTCTGCGAGGACGGGTTTTTGATGTACTGCCCTTCGTCGAGAATAACCGCCAGAAATTTCACGTTCCCGAGCGGCTCGCCCAGCATCCGCAGTTGGTTGTAGTTGATGACGTGAAGGTCGGCGTCGGCGATGTGTTCCGGGAGGGTGCTGACTTCCGACGGCGCCCAGATTTTCACCCGGAGGCCGGCGGCGAACCGGGCCACCTCCGCGCTCCAGTTGTCCATGACGCTTTTCGGGCAGACGACGAGGGCCGGCGGCGGGGCTTCGCCCTTCTGTTCCCGCAACCAGAGCAGCCACGCCAGGGCTTGCAGGGTTTTGCCCAACCCCATGTCGTCGGCGAGAATGCCGCCGAAGCGGTTGGTGGAGAGGTAGCAGAGGAAGTGAAAACCCTCGACCTGATAGGGGCGCAGCGTCGCGTCGATGCGGGCCGGGATGTCCGGAGCGATTCGCGTTTGAATCTCGTCCGCCCGCAGACGCAATTGCTCGGTCTGTTCGGCGGGCAGGAGATTCTTCGCGGCGGGATGCGCCAGTTGCAGGGCGTGCAGACGCTGCGGTTCACTGGACAACTCGCGGGCGTTCAGGCCGAGCCGGGCCAGTTGTTCGTCCTCGTCGTCCGACAATTCATAGGCCAGCCGCCGCCAGCCTTTTTCATCCAATCGAACCCACTTGCCGCGGGCGTCGAGCAGCAGTTTGATTTCATCCTGCGTCAGTTCCGTATCGGCGACATCCAGCACGACGCTCAGGTCGAACCAGTCGATCTCTGTTTCCTTGGCTTCCAGGCGAAGGGCTCCAGCGACGGTGGCATTCCGAAGACTGGCCAGCTCCCCTTCGAGCCGCACTTCCACTTCGTCCGGCACTGACTTGAGCCATTCGCAGATTCGGTCCGGGAACTTCTTGTTGACATCCGTATAGTGACCGTCCGGCCAGTCGTTGCGCAGCTTCAATGGCTCGAGCACCGCGGGAATCTGAACCAACCGGGATCGGTTTATAATGGTGACGTTGTCATCCTTTGCCGACACGGTCCTTCGTCGGGCCGGATTCCATTGACTGGTGCCCCAGGTTTCGACGCACTTACCGTCCGCATCGACCGCCTCCACCCGGACTTCACACCGTTCGGCGTGGGTCTTGCGCAGGCGGCAGGTGATGACGGGCCGCAGAAAGACCTCGCGAATCCGCCGGGCCAGTTTTTCGGGCAGTCGGGCGCCGATGCGATGCAGAAAAAAAATCCCCTCGCGATGCTCGACCGCCTCCGGCGGCAGCAGCGTGGCGGTACCGGGGTTCATGTGGTTCGGGTCAAACGGCGGACCGGGATGGAAGCACTCGTTGACGAGGTAGTAGGCGCGCGAACCGCTCACGGCCATGCGCACTCCGTCCACCGGCCGCGCCTCGGCATCGACGAGCGAGAGTTGATACGATTCGCGTGCTCCCTCCGGTTCATCAAGCTTCCAGCGCAGCGGCGAGTCGGACCATGAAAAGGCCTGTCCGTTCTCGTCCACAATGTTCGATCGGATCTCGGGCGAATCCAGAATGCCGGCAAGCGTGGACATGGCGTCAGGGTCACCATAGTTGAGGCGATGAAGCGGTGCGCCGCCTGTCAGGCTCAGCAGCCGCGTCCACAACAGTTCCACGTTGGCGGCAAAGCGGATCCTCCCCGAATCCAGTTCGTGATTGATCCAATCGAACTGCGACTGGTTGCAACGCGTGAACTCGGGCGCTCCGGGCCGGCGAAACTCGGCCGTCGCGCAATCCCGGCCCAGTCGCAGACGCAGCTCGGCCTCGGCGATTGGCGTCTGCGCGGTATCGGGCGAATAGTTCCCGAGCGGCGCGCGCTTGAAGAACGCGAACCAGCGATCCAGTTCGCGCTGTCGGCGCATCTCGGCGAGTTCGCCATCGATTCGGGAGTTGTCGCTGATCGGCCGCATGAACGCGGGGAGGATCAGGTTCTTCTCCAGCGCGTACTCTACGATGTACAGCCAGAAGGCGTGATCGTCGCGTGGATAGGTTTGCCAGAGAGGCAGCAGGTTCCAGTAATCGTTCCCCGGTTCCAGTCCCATTCGCGCCAGGTCGTGTCCGTGCGGCAGACCGTTCCGAGTCCTCAAGTCGTTGTACAGGCGCGTGACCGCGCCGATGAAACGTTTCTCCGGTTTCGTCAGCTTGCCGCCTTTGGCCGCCAGCAAACGTTCCAGCAATTCCGATTTCGCCGGCGCCGCCTTGCCCTTTTTCCTGGTGGCCGCCGTTCCCGGCCGCCCCGTCGCGGACAGGGCGAGCACGGTCTTCATTGCGGCGTAGGTGTGTTTGCAGAAACCCTCCTCGTACGGACAGGAGCATTCGCCCCACCAACCCTCCGGTCCATTGCAATACAGATTGACCCGGTACGGTTCGCTTCCCTGCACCGACACCTCGAACTCGGTTCCCGGCTCAACGACACGCACGTTCGTCACTGCTCCCCGGCGGACGTAATCTTCGCCCCGCCGTTGGATGTTCGCCGGAAATTCCTGAAGGAACTCCAGCGCGTCTTCGGGGTTGACGATTGCAATTTCAGAGTCCATCGGGGCGGACGATAGCGGATTCTCTCGCCCCTGCGTAGCGCGAAGTATTCACAATCACCTGGCCGGAATGATGCAATTGGACTGGCGGGAGCGCGGAATTTATTCCGCAGAAACGTCCACCTTCCATCAGCGTCCGCGCGCTTTCCCGTGTCGCGGAAACCTCACACCTTTTCGTGTTTCAGAACCACCCCTCGAAATCCTTGGAAGCCAATTGGCAAATTCAACGTTCTGCGGAATACATTCCGCGCTCCATCTGCATTGTTCCGGCTTGGTTGCCCGATCAGGCATCAATGAACAGATGAAATCCGGCGGCGATTCAGTCTGGTTACAGGGGGCGAATCATGCGTAGAATTTTCCGTTGTCTGCGAATAGTCTCAGAAAGATTCCGCTTTCCTCCGGACGAGGACCGGCTGAACATGCAGCCCATAAACCCGGTTCAAGCGCAGGCGCCCGTGTCCGCGTGGACCGCCGGAAACTCAATTCCACTCCACAACATGTCTAATCTTACCCGTCGCGAATTCTCGAAGCGGGCACTGGCCGCAGTGCCCGGTGCCGGATTGTTCTCCATCGTCAACCGGCTGGATGCCGCCGATCGCCCGAAGAAGCGAAAGGCCGGGAAGGGCGCCAAGGACGGCGTCCAACTGGGCATCAACGCCCCCTACAGTTTTGGCAATCCCCTGATGACGGGTGACGAGATTCTCAAGAACTGCGTGCAACTCGGCCTTGGCGGGGTGGAACTTCGGACCCAGCCCGTGGAGGCCTTTCTCGGCGTTCCCCTCGAGCTGATCGGCCGGAAGAAAGGCGTGTCACCGGGTGCGGCGGCGGCCACGGCCGGACAACTGCGGGACTGGCGCAAATCCGTCTCGCTCGACCCAGTGGCGGAGTTTCGAAAGAAGTATGAGGCGGCGGGCGTGCTGATCGAGATCGTCAAGGTGGACGGCATTTTCAACATGTCGGACGAGGAACTGGACTACGCCTTCGGGCTGGCGAAGGCGCTGGGCGGGCGGGCCATCTCCACGGAGATCTCGCACAAGGACGAGGAACTCAAACGCGTCGGTGAGTTTGCGGACAAGCACCGGTTCATGGTGGGTTATCATGGACACGCCTCCACGAAGCCCGAACATTGGGAGACGGCGTTCTCCCTCGCGAAGTACAACGGCGCCAACGTGGACCTCGGTCACTTCGTCGCGGGCAACAACACGTCGCCCGTTCCGTTCATCAAAGAGCACCATGACCGCGTCACCCACGTGCATCTGAAGGATCGGAAGATGCACAACGGACCCAACACGCCCTTTGGTGAGGGCGACACGCCGATTGCCGAAGTGCTGCGCTTGATCCGGGACAACCACTGGAATATCCAGGGCACCATCGAGTTCGAGTACAAGGTTCCCCCCGGATCCGATCGCATGACCGAGATTGCCCGCGCCATCAAGTTCTGCCGCGACGCACTCGGTTGATCATTTTCGTGTCGCTGTCGTGAGACTTCCGGTGACAGGATGGCGATGTCACACGAACCTTCCTCCCGCCCCAGCACATAGCTGCCCGCAGCCAGATGATGTTCAAATCGTCCACCGGACGCGGGTTCGATGATGAGATGAAAAGTGACTGGCATGTGCGTTCATCTGGGCGCGGCATAGTGCAATGCCTCGTGCCGGCCCGACAAGGCTAATGCCGACGTTCTACTTTACCGCAACAAGCCGCCTCACCTTCACCGCGGACACCGCCCGGTTGGAAGCGACGGCGGGTGTGGCAGTCGACAGCCAATCACTCCCGGCAATTCAATTGGGCGATTCTCCCAAAAAAATTCCCCGGTTGGGATGAACCACGAAGTTCACGAAGGTGGGATGGGCGTATCCGGACACGGCCCCCGTGCCGGAGCGCGGCTGTGTCGGAGACCAGCCGCAGCAGGTGTGACTTTCGTAACGTGTGGAGCATTTCAAGGCATTCGTCGGGAAGACGCTGCTGCGACTGGCCTTTCAGGCACAGTCGCGCTCCGTGGGAATGTGCGGATGCGCCCAGGTGGAATCTTTTACGGTTTTCCACCTTCTCCGGATTTCAACCGGCGGCCATCCCGATCAAAAGCAACGTCATGGCTTCGTGCGCTTCGCGTCCTTCGTAGTTCAACCGCAGTTCGTTGGGCTGATTTTCACCCTTCGTATTCCTGCTGCGTGGGTCTGATGCATTGCTCCATCAAATCGGCGTCATCGGCATAAAGCTCGCAACCCGGCCATCGCGGGTCCGACTCCTCGTGGCCCGACCAGGTCAGGCGCACGACCGCATACTCGCACAAATAGCGGAGCAACCTGAACAGGACGTCGTCGCAATCCACGCGCCGCGCGCCGGCCCTCACCGGCACCCCATACAGGGGATGCCCCTTCCCAATCTCGACGGCGCACTCGTCCTCGAAGCGTTCGCAATCCGCCGGGTCAATCGCCTCCCAGGGTGTGAGCAACTGGAGTGAGTCGTTCATGGTCGACATGGTGACAACGTATGAGTCCAGTCACGCCATGCCGGGTGCGCGGTCCGAAATCGGGGTTGAAGGTTGAATTGTCATTGAGCTTTCGACTCGCGGCGGGCAGGGTGTTGACCTGCGACGCCTTGTTCGCCATTTAGGTTTCTCGGGGTTCGTAGATCGAGTCCGGATAGGGAACGCGACTGTTAATGTCCCTCACAAACGACAAGTGAGTCCGAAGCGTGTCTCTCCACTCTTGAAAACTTCCGAGCTCTCGCTCCCGGAAAGCATGGATGGCATTTCGGCGTTGCTGAACAAGGGAGACGTAGGTATCCCAATCTGTTCCAACCGTCCAGATTCTCCGAACGAAGAACTGCCGCAAAGGTTCAATAGTGGTTCTGTCTGGCTCGGTGAGCCTGCCTCGACGATCTCTTATAGCGTCGGCATCTGCAGCGTAGTCCCTGTAGTAAATTGAAAGGAACAGCTTGAGTTGCCCCTCCACAAGTGCACCAAGATTCGCCCAAGCTAGGATCAGATCACCGTCAGATTCTGCGGATATCCAGCGTCGTAAGCTCTCGGAAAGCGATGACTGCCATTCCAGCGTGGAGACGTTGAGCAATCCGGCGGCTTCGATTGGCGCCCACCCATGCGCCGACTTCCAAAAGTCCATCATCCCACACGTTAACTTTTCAATACGATCGCACAGCTCCTCGTGCGAAAGTCTGAGTGTGTCAGAGTCAGGGGAACTCATTTTCTGAGGGGAACGTCTAGGTGTGGCACCGGCTACCGGGAGCGCCACTCCGAAACAGGGTTTGAGGCGGACCCCGAAAATCGGGCCAGGAGTTAAGCTGTGATTGTGGCGGTTGTCCACCACTGTCTTGTTAGCTCTTCTTATTGTGTAACGCGATTTCGTGTGACCGCGTTAAATCCAATATTCTGCAAATAGATTGGATATTCGGAATTAAACATCTCGTGACATCGGCTCACTAGGAATTCCAAGTCATACACCGCCTTCTCAGTTGCGGTAGCTGTAATGGGTTGAAGGGCTGCCTTTGGTCGATCACAATTGTGGATGCAGTCATGACGTCTTTGGAAAATCGGCTCAAAATGCTCATCAAAATGAACCAGTGCCTTCTTCTTTTCTGTGCCTTTCTGCTGTGGAGTCAGGGCTCCGTAGGCCGTCTTGCTGATCCCAAAAAATCTCATTTTAGAGTCTCGATGTAAGACCCACGGTTCAATTGTATCGGTGTTTAGAAGCTTGTGATTCTTCCTGAAAAATTGATTGAAGAGCTGTTGGATCTTGGTGAGCGAAAGAACATTCTCATCTTCGATTAGAGCGCGAGCCGCCATGCGCCATCTCCAGCCCCCTTGTGCTTGCGTGAGCACAGCAACTGCCGGAATCTTTAAGTTCATTAGGCGATCAGGGATGATTACGGCTGGTTCGGTCTCCTTCGCCTGAAGTGTCTTTGCTACAAGACTCGCGTAAGCGTCTGAAAAATATGCATCAACAGCGCCAACCGCAAACATCCAAGCCGAACGGACGATATCATCATGAATTCTTCCCGCCGGTTGTGTTCCTGCGTGAGTGAGAAGGGCTCGCGCTCGTGTGATGTCGTCAGTGAAATGTTGAAGGTGAGTTTCGAGCATTTCTTTGAGCTAACAAGTTATTGGCTAATTTCTCGATATCCTTGCATATGCTTGGTGCCGAGGGGTTCATTTGGCCGTTTTTCTTCTCGTGTTCCTAAATCCTGACAAGATAGAGGGTTTCTCGTTTTCGCTCCAACCGGCCGTCAACGCGGCGGAAATCGGGCGGTCGCGATGGAGTGGTTCCCCGAAAATCATGGCAATCTTTCTATGCCGGAATCAGAGGGCGGGCAATCGATATTTTCCGGGCGGTTTCCAGCCGCCGAGGTCTTGCCTCCTTCCCTCCTTGAGCTGTCCATTACCCACAAATATTTGTGATCTGTTCAAGAATCGCCCAGAAGATTTGCACACCGGACCCGCATTGACCCGCCTGGCAGAGGTTGGCCGCGCCGGAAAGCGGCGGTAAACGCGCGCACTCCAGACGCTTCGCGCGGTTTCAGGCCCGGGGATTTTCGCGCCAGCGTCTGGGGTGCGGTCGCTTCAGCACCGCTTTTTCAGGGGCTTGCGCACTCATCTGATCCCGGTGGGCAGCCAAATCTGACGCCCCAATCTCGATGGATCGCTGCGCCATCTTCTGTCTCGACTTGTGGGTAATGGACAGCTCCGTGAGGCACGAGCGGGGGGGATTCGAACACCGGCCTTGCGATGCGGCATCACACCGGCGGTCTCGACCAGGCGAGTCTTGAGATGAAAGGGAACCTCTCCGTGAACCAGGTTCCGCCAGGCGGAGCGCCGGCTTGCAGCCGGCTTAAACCGTTGTTTGTCAACGGGACGACTCCGGTCGAAATCCGATCATACGGGTCAACGGCAGTGAATAAGCCGGCAACATGCCGGCGCTCCGGGTGCGCGGGTTCAGGGGTTCAAAGCGCGAGCTGATAATCCTGGAACCGCTCCATGAACCGAACTCGGACTGTGGCCCACGGATGTCAAAGCCGACCCACGGATGGGAAAAGAGGCTCGAATCAAATCCGTGGGTCGGCTTTGACATCCGTGGGGAATCTCCAGCGGTTCGTGGCCCCGATTCGCGTTCGATCGTTGGAGGTTTTCCATTCCCATGAACCGGGACGCCCCCTCACCCCAGCCCTCTCCCCCGATGGGGGCGAGGGTGCCCGACGCGTCGCGTGGGAATCTACCTCCGCTTCACCTTCACTTCGGACACCGCCCGGTTGGCGGCAACCGATCATGCCCGCAAGGGCAATCGGCCTCGCAGCTCAGCGCGTGGGGGAGGTTGAGTGAAGGGGAAGGAGCGCTTCCGTTACTTATACCCGATCCCGGAAATGGAATGGGGAGCGCGCCCTCGCGGAAAACTCGGTCGAACCGAAATGTACCGAGCGTTTGTTTCAGTCGTGCGCCTAAAGGGCTGGCCGCGAGGCGCGGCCAACCACACCCGGGGCAGGTGTGCTCCCCCAACTTCGGAGGTCGGATTATAAACCTCCAACTGATTGTCGTCGTCTGTTCACAAGCTTGCTTTCCTCGTCGTGTTGTCCCATCACAGTTCAATTCCTGATCAACAACTGATGAAAAAGATCCTGCTCTCTTCCGTTTTCGCCGGAATGGTTTTTCTCCTTCCGGCCAGTCTTGGATTCGCCCAAACACCTGACGTGTTGCCCGATGAACTTGCGCCCGGCGTTCCAAAGACCCGGATGATGACCGCGTGGCTGAAGACGCAGGCCCTGGCGGCCTTGGATCGTCGTGACGCGGCTTTTGAGAAACTGACGGATGTACAATTACCGACCTGGCAACAGGAGCGCCGCGCATTCTTCCTGCGTCAGCTCGGCGGTTTTCCAGAGCGTAGCCCGCTCAATCCGCAGATCACCGGGCGATTGAAGATGGATGACTACCGCATCGAGAAACTCCATTTCGAATCACAACCCGGTCTGCACGTGACCGCGACGCTCTACCTGCCGTTGGGTAAAGGTCCGTTTCCAGCCGTTCTCCATCCCACCGGCCATAGTGCGAACGCCAAGAATCGCGCGCTGTATCAGGAGGCATCGATCGTCATCGTCAAGGGTGGCTGCGCCGTTCTTTGTTTTGATCCAATCGGACAGGGTGAGCGCAAGCAGTTGTTCAAACCGGACGGCACGGCATACGCCTCGACCATCCAACACACGTTGATCAACCAGGGCAGCCACCTGTTGGGCGGCAGCGTCGCGGGAACGATGATCTGGGATGGCATGCGAGCCATCGATTACCTGCAAAGCAGGCCGGACATCAAGGCGGACAAGATTGGTTGCACCGGCATTTCCGGCGGCGGAACCGCCACCAGTTATTTCATGGCGTTGGATGATCGGATCATCGCCGCCGCGCCCGGCTGTTACCTGACCGGCTACCGAAGCCTGCTCAATACGATCGGCCCGCAGGATGCGGAGCAAAACATTCACGGCCAACTCGCATTCGGAATGGATCACGCCGACTACGTGTTGATGCATCTGCCCAAGCCGACGCTGATCATGGCGGCGACCAAGGATTACTTCGACATCAAGGGCGCATGGGATCTGTTTCGCGCCGGCAAACGTTTTGCAACGCGACTGGGATTTCCCGAGCGGATCGATCTCGTTGAGCCGAACACCGGCCACGGGTTCCCGTCCGAGATGCGCGTCGCGGCGGCGAACTGGATGCGCCGTTGGCTGCTGGATCTGGATACACCGATTACCGAGGGCGAACTCAAGCCGTTGCCCGAGGAGCAACTGAACGCAACGCCGACCGGCCGGGTGCTGGATTTGAAAGGCGCACGGACCATCTTCGAGCTTAACATTGAACGGAACAAAAGCTTCGCCGCCCGGCGAGCCGAAAACGCGAAGCCGGAGAATCGTCAACGGCTGCTGACAAGAGTGCGTGAACTAATCGACGCGAAGAAACTGGCAGACCTGCCGGAGCCGAACGTGCGGAGATCGGGAGACGGTTTCATCATCGAATCCGAGTCCGGGATTCAATTGCCGGCAAATCTGACGGGCGATGCGAGTTCCAAGCAGTTGGCGATCTTTCTCCACGGCAACGGCAAACGCGCAGCAATCGAATCGGGTGAAGCCGGGCGAGTCAGCCGGCAGATGAAAGCACAGTTGCTTGCCGTCGATCTCCGTGGACTGGGAGAAACGAAAAAGGCGGGCCGCCCGGGAGGGTTCGATGAACAGTTCGGCCCGGATTGGAAAGACACGACCACGGCGAGTCTGCTGGGAAAGACTTACGTCGGCATGCGCACCGAAGACATCTGGCAAATCGTCAGGGCATGGCGAAAAAAGACAGGCACCAAAAACCTCCGGCCGCATCTCATTGCCACCGGCGAAGCCGCCATTCCCGCACTGCACGCCGCCGCGTTGGAGCCGGATATGTTTGGTGAAGTTCACATTTCCGGTTCAATCAAATCATGGTCCCAGGTGGTCGAAACGCCGGTGGTCAGTAATCAACAGGCGAATCTGGTCTTCGGGGCGTTGCGGGAATACGACCTGCCGATGCTGCGCGAGCTGCTGGGTGAGCAATTGACCTTTATGGGCGCTGTCAACCCGGACGGAACACACGACGCAATCACTCCGGCAGCCCGCTCAGGCGGCAAGATGGAGCGACACAAACGCATCAACGAACGCGTCAGCAAGGGTGACGTGGATTTGGTTTTCATCGGCGATTCAATCACCAGCGGTTGGGAAAACCGTGGCAGGAAAGTCTGGGAAAAGTTTTACGGCAGACGAAAGGCCGTCAACGTGGGGATCGGCGGCGACCGGACCCAACATGTCCTCTGGCGTTTGGACAACGGGAACGTCAGGGGCATCTCTCCCAAGGCCGCGGTCGTG
This sequence comes from uncultured Verrucomicrobiales bacterium, assembly GCA_937893495.1. Classification (GTDB taxonomy): domain Bacteria; phylum Verrucomicrobiota; class Verrucomicrobiia; order Limisphaerales; family JAYPXF01; genus CALBIE01. The sequence goes on from CALBIE010000467.1 coordinate 12,178, forward strand.
ATGATTGGCACGAACAACTCCCGCGACAACACCGCCGAACAGATTGCTGAAGGTGTGAAGATGATTGTCGAACAACTGCGCACCAAGCTGCCGGAAACCAAGGTGCTTTTGTTGGCGATTTTTCCGCGCGGAGCGGATCGCAACGACCCGCGGCGTCAGGTCAATCAAAGAGCCAATTCAATCTTCTCCAAACTCGCCGACGGAAAGCACGTTCACCACCTCGACATCGGTGGAAAGTTTATGAACGCGGATGGTGCAATCAGTCGCGGGATGATGTCCGATCTGCTGCACCTGACTGAGGAGGGCTACACAATCTGGGCCGAAGCGATCGAACCTAGCCTGTCAAAACTTCTCGAGTAGGGAGCCAATTGCAAAAATGTAGCAGCCGACGTGGCAGGCTTTGATCCCAAAGGTTTTTCCGAAGGAGTTTTAGCCTCGTTACCTCGCTGCTACCAAAGGTTGAGTTTTTGAACAGGCCGGTAGGCCGTGTCCCCCGACCCGGCGCAAACCGGGAGTTATTATTGGAACTACAGAGCCATCCTGATTTCCATCCTTCACACGCGCGAAAAATCTGTTCCAATGACGCCCATGAATACACCTGTTCGCACAGTCTTGCTGTTGGCAATCGTTTGCTCGACCGCTTCAGTACGCGCCGGAGATTTTGAAAAGATTTTTAACGGAAAGGATCTCGCTGACTGGAAACATTCAGGCAACTGGGTGGTCAATGATGGCGTCATCACCCGCGAAGGCAAAGGCGGCAGTCTCGTTTACACGGTGAAGAAAGTGCCCGACAATTTTGAGCTGCTCTTCGAATGGAAGGTCGGCCCCGGCAGCAACAGCGGTGTGTATTATCGCCCGGGCCAGTACGAGTATCAGATTCTCGATAACGGCAAACATGTGGACGGCAAGAATCCACGCACCAGTGCCGCCTCGGTTTACTTTTGCATGGCGCCATCGCACGACGCGACGAAACCACCAGGCGAATGGAACGAGGGCCGCATCGTGTGCAAAGGCTCCGTCATCCAGCACTGGCTCAACGGAAAGAAAGTCATCGACTTCGATTACACCGACGTACAATGGGCGTGGAACGTGGATCTGCTCAAGCAACGCGGCGGTGATTTGAAGGCACGCGGCGCGAATCTTTCGTTGCAGGATCATGGCGACCCGGTGTGGTATCGAAAGATTCAGTTGCGCAAAATCGGCGCGGACGAGGACATCAAACACGCGACCGTGCAGCCGGCAAAAATCGCGGACGATGTTCTGGAAGCCGAGGCAAAGAAACTAAAGGGCATCGTCGAGCGGCGGAATAAACCGAAGAAGTAGATCGATGTGAAGCAGCATCATGACGTTCTGCGGTATTCATGGATCGTCGCTACTTTACCGGTTTTAGTTCCCGGTCGTTCACCTCACGCATTTTTGCGCGGAGCTTTTTGTCGAGGTCGGCAATGACCCGTTTGACGGCTGGAGAGTCGGAGTGGATGAGGTTTTTGGTTTCACCGGGATCATATTTGAGGTCGTAGAGTTCCGCTCGGCCGGGGTTTTTGAAGTCCCGCATCAATTTCCAATCCGGGGTCCGATAGACCCGCATGGCGGTGGTCGCCCCATGACGCATGCTGTATTCGCCGTAAAAGTCGTTGTTCCAGTTCTTTGCGGTTTCCTGCAACAGCGGCTGGATGCTCCTGCCGCGAAGGTGGACGCTCTTCGGAATTTTCACGTTCGCGATGTCGCACAAAGTCGGGAACCAATCGAGGTTGCAGACTGTCTCGGTGATGGTGCGGCCCGGGCGGACAATGCCGGGCCAGCGAATAATAGTTGGCACCCGCAGCGACGTGTCGAACATGTTCGGGCGACGGTTGGCGGGAATCTTTTCCCACTGTTGCGCGGGTGTCGTCTGCAGGCGCCAGAAGGCGTTGCCCTTGTACTGCAATCCGTGATGCCCGACGTTGTAACCATGATCGCTCGTGAACACGACCAACGTGTTTTGAGCGAGTCCTGTCTCATCAAGCAGATTGAGGAGACGCCCGACGTTGCGATCAACATCCGCGATGCTGGCCAGGTATTCGCGCATGACGCGGGTCATCATGGTTACATCCAGATCCGGGTAATCCGTCAGTGTGACATCCAGATTCTTAAACCGATCCCAGACCTCGTCGGCCACGGGCAGATACGCTGCATGGGGCGCACGATAGTGCAGTGAAAGTGCCCAGCGATTTCCACTGTTGCCCCTGATAAACTTCAGGGCGTGATCCGTGAGAATGTCCACCGTGAGGCCCTCCATCTTCTGTTCCTTCCCATCCTTCTCGAGCACGGGATTCTTCGGGGTCGTGCCGCCAGTGAGAATTCCCATGAAGTAACCGTAACCGAATCGGGTGGGATGGTGCCTCGGCGTCTTCCCGAGATGCCATTTGCCAACCAGACCGGTTTTGTAGCCGGCACTTTGCAACAGGCGCGGCCATACGATCGCCCTGGGGTCGAGTCCGTGTTCCGGTTCGGCGCGGGGATTGATCCAGTCGAGTATTCCAAACTCACTGGCGTATCGCCCCGTCATCAGCGTCGTACGCGAGGGACTGCAAACGGGGGTAGTGACGAACGAATTCACCAGATTGGCACCTTCGCTGCGGAGGCGATCCATGTAGGGAGTGTGGGCGTCCTGGTTGCCGGAATAGCCGGTCGTCCACGGGCCCTGATCATCGGTGACGATAAACAGGATGTTGGGGCGCGAATCGGCGGCTGCGAACACACTTACGCTGGTCGCCAGGGCACAAAGAATCGGAGGCAGAATTTTCATGTGAAGATGGCATAGACTGCTTTCAGAAATCGCTTCCGGCAACGGAAATTCATGTCGGTGGAGCAAAGCAGGGGCATCCCAATTTCTTGCAAGTGCCGGAATGTGGCTGGCGGTGGCGTTCGTTCTCCCTCCACTCCATGTGAATGGAGGGGAGGTTCGTTGGATGACAGGAACGGCTACGCTCCCCTCTCCATGAACCAGCCCGACTTTTTTCAACACAGAGGCACAGAGGACACGGAGAGCCACAGAGAGGAGCGCGGGTCTGCGACCCGCAGCAACTTCGCCAGACAGGACGCGG
>CALBIE010000468.1 GCA_937893495.1 uncultured Verrucomicrobiales bacterium
TTCGCCCCGAACCAGTTCTTCGACGCTTGCCTCCCCTATCACTCTCGCGGGGTCGTTCGTTTAGTGGCCTACCTCATCCGCAAGACCCTTGGTTGGTGCGACACCCAGGGCAATCCCCAGGAGGAGCAAATATCTGTCAGTTACCGTGAGCTCATCACCAAGGCCGGGATCAGCCGCGATATGATCCGCCAGGCTCTCAATGAGGCTGTGGCCGGACACTTCATAGAATGCGTTCACGAAGGGCGTGCCAATTCAACCGGCGAGGTCGGCCAAAGCGCGTGCTACCAACTCCGGTGGGACGCGTCGCCGGAGTATCGCAAGAAACCGGCGGACTTCCGGGGCTTTTATGAGTTGCAAGGCAATCGAACGGACATTCCGAATGAGTTTTTCGATGTCATCGTCCCGAATGAACCATTGTCCGTGATCAAGGCCGTAGGATCCGTCATCCGCTTCTCCATCGGTTTTCAGGCAAAACACGGACGCCGCCGCCAACAGGTCGCCCTCTCCTACAAAGAGATCGAGCGCTACGCCCGGATCGGAAGTCCAACTGACTTGAGCAAGGCGCTTCGCACCGCGTTGGAAAAGAACTACCTCGTGCGCCTGGAGCCCGGTGTTTTCAGTCACCGCAGCGATGAGCGAAAGCCCGCCATCTACGCTGTCCGTTGGGCAGACGATTGGCACGGTCAGAAAAACATAGCAGCTCCGGAAGCGTCGGAAATCCGTAGCAGCCACGGTCAGAAAAACATAGCAGCCGAACAGTCCGAAATCCGGAGCAGTATTCAAACGAAACCAGAAAACGAAACTAACAAACAACAGGTTGCTCCCCAGACGAAAGCAGCAGAACTCTTGAAGCGCACTGGGTTCGGTGCCAAGGCCGCGATCAAACTTGCTGAGAGCGCTCCGTTGGAAACCATCGAACGTCAGATTGAATGGCTGAAAGACCGCGCTCCATCGAGGAATCGACTGGGATTGCTTCGTAAGGCCATCGAGGAGAACTGGTCGGAGCCGATGAGAGTTGGGACATCCCAACTTGTTGGGAACCCGGGTTACGTGTTCGCTCAGCATTTCTATGCCGCGTTTTCTGGAAACCACGCCGATCCGGTGAATGAACCGTCTTTGCGCGATTGCGAAGCCGCCGGAAATTTTTTGAACCGATTGAACTTGGTAAATCCTGAAGTTTCCGCGTCCGATGCTGGTCGTGCATTGGGGAAGCTGGCACGCGAGCAACGCAACCCATTCCCGTCCCTTCAACTTGGTTTGCGCCAGTTGGGCGACCGGCTGTTCGTCCGCGTCAAGGTCGAACGCAAGCAGGCAGAACGAGAAACACTTGAGAACGAGCGCCGAACAATTCTGCAAACTCTGGAGTCCGAATACGAAAGGTTTCTGCGCGGGGAAGAGGAGCAGATCAAGTCCACGCAACCCGAAGGCTACGCCAGCTTCCTGGATCACCGCGCCAACGAACGCGAGAAGCTCGCTCGCCATCCGCTCTGGTCCCGTTCACCACGCTGGCTGGAGTTGTTCGATGCTGACCAACGCCGACTGAGCGACCTTCAACGTTTCTTCCGGGTGCCGGACTTCGCCAAATGGCATTCGAGTCATAATTCAACACCACAAACATGAAAATCATCACGGTCATAAACGCCAAGGGCGGTTGTGGAAAATCCACCATTGCGATGAACCTCGCCAGCGGTCTCGCCCGCGAGGGGAGAGTGCTGCTCATCGATATGGATCCACAGGCACAGGTCACGCAGTGGCTGAAGGCTGGCGACGGCCTCACGGCGACTGGCACGTTGCTCGCCGCACTAACAGGGGAGCAGACCCTGCGCGAGGTGATTCAGCCAACCCGAATTGCGAACCTGTCCTTCGTGGCCAGCGCCGACGGTTTGGAAGACCTCGGACGTCAGATCACTGAGCACGAGGGCTATCCGTCGCTCCTGAGTCAACTGCTCGCCACGGAGAATCTGGCTGCGGACTTTGATTTCATTGTCATCGACAGCCCGAACCAGATCAGTCCCATCATGGAGAACGCCATCTTTCCAACCGATCTGTTCATCGTGCCGTTCGAGAGCACAAAAGCCGTCCGCAGTTACGCCAGCTTCTTCAAACTCCTGCTCCGGCTGCGCGCGATCGGGGACTACGACATTCTTCATGTCCTGAGTAACCTGACCCGTTTGCCCGGCCTCCGCGCCCGTGTTGTGTCGTTGATGGAACAGGACAATATCGTCCGTGCACATTCAGAAGTCCGTTCGTGCGGATGGCTCGCGCAGGTGGACGAGTTCGGCGGTTCCATCTTCGATTTCCGGCCGTTCGCCAAAGGAGCCATCGATCTCGCTCAGCTGGTCGAAGAGGTGCGCGGATTGTTTTCATTATCCACTCAAGGGCACAGCCCAACACCGGACTCCTCACCTGGGGATTCCGCTTCAAAACTATGAAATTGCCTGAAGGAAAAAGTCGTCTCGATATGGTGAAAGCCGGACTCATGGGAGGTTTGGCCAAACGAGGCCGTCTCGTTGTGAGCCTTGAGCGTTTGCTCGAAGACCCGCAGAACGAACGTAAGATCTTCCGCAATATGGAAGGTTTGATTGCGTCCGTGAAGGCGTTTGGCGTGATTGAACCGATCACCGTCATGCCTGAGGGCGACGGATTCCGAATCCTCACCGGCCATCGCCGTGCCCGCGCGGCCCGTGCCGCCGGAGTGAAGGATGTCGAAATCATTGTTCGCGACCCCGAGGACGAACTCGCTCGCCGCCGCAAAAGCATCGTTTCCAACGTGCAGCGCGAAGACATAGGCCCGGTCGAATTGTCCGAGGCTTTGCAGTCCATGCTCACCGAAGACCCGACCGTGAAGAACCAGGTGGACCTCTCCCGGATCATTGGCAAGCCCGAGGAATGGGTGAGTGGCATGCTACGCGTCCTCACACTCCCTTTCGAGTTACAGGAGAAAGTTAGGACATCCCAACATTCGGTGTCCTATGAAGCAATAATTCGTATTGCACGGGTCAAGGATAGGGAAGAGCAGAAGTCCTTACTGGATGCCGCGCTCAAGGGCACATCGGCGCATGAAATTCGTCGCCGTATCCGGGAAAAGAAGGAGCAGGGAAGGGCCACCGAACGGATTACCGAACGGGTCGGCAATTACACCGCCAGCGTGCAAGGGCCTTCCGGCAGGGGAGCGAATGAGAAAATGCGGACCACCGTTGAAGCTCTCCTCGAAAAGCTGAAACTGAACAATAGCTAATTTTTACCAATACGGCAGGGAAGTGAGAGCGCTCACTTCCCTGCCGTTTCTGTTTTCAAACGGACAGACTGAAGAACGACATTTAAAACTTTCCACCGGAAAAGAATTATTGTCGCTGAGCAGGACAGACGCCACCGACTGAGATTTCGTCATCGTGAACAACTCATTTCAATTTCACAATCACAACGGACGCGCTAACCGCGTCAAGGACACGTCACACAACAAAACCACGGCTCTGTCAACCCGTGTCCTTTAAAAGGATCTTCTCCGTAACCGGAGGAATTCGTTCCGCCAGAGAACTGAACCGTGCCCCTACATAAAGGGCTACAAACATGGTTTGTAGGGGCTGACGCCCAATCGAATACCACTTCCACGGCTTAACCGCCGCACACTTGCTCCCCCAACGTGTCGTCGGCTAGCGCCCGACTTTGCACTTTTTCACTCCGGCTATCGGGACTCGGTCCACCTAAACGGTGTCGCTCGCCAAAAAGCGCAAAGTCGGCCGCTCCGGGCTAACCGCCCGAAGCTCCGACACGTTGGGGGGACGAGTATTAAAGACACGGTGCTACCGCACCGACGACAGATTCGCCGTAGCCGGACCGAACGAGTATTGCCCGGTTCGCGTCAAGACGAGGAACAAACCCCGAAAACGGGCTCCACGATCGGGTCAAGGCTCGAACGGATCGTTCGGAAAAAGTGCACCCGCGAATGCGGCCCGGATTGACACGACTCTCGTAGGAGGCGAGGTGACGAGACTCTGATCATTCCCGTCCGGAGGACCTCGTCCAATCCGAAATTCCCGTTCCCCGGAAGGCCGACAGCCTGCCAGGCCGTAGCTTCAGCGAAGGCTGATCTTCGGAAACCACGAAAGCGATTTGCGAACGACGAGTTCGGACTCGGAGACCTCGTCCATTCCAGACACGCTCTCCCAAGATCGCTCGTGTCGGAAACAGATCGCGCCGTCAGGCGCGTCCCATTTTTCGTGGCGCATGGTATGATAATGCTCATTCCCTCACGATTTCGGGTTTCGCAGCTAGTCGCCATTACCTCGCCGGCTCGTCCCAAATACGCATGTCGGCGCTCGCGTCCG
>CALBIE010000469.1 GCA_937893495.1 uncultured Verrucomicrobiales bacterium
CAGGAAATGATCGTGCGCGGGATGCCGCACAAAGGGCAAATGCGCGTGCAGCACGATGGCGAGGTAGCCGTTCATCAGCGGCAGTCAAATGGAAATCTCACTCCCGCAAAAGAAAAAAGGCGTGCCGGCCTCATTTCGCCGCCACGCCGTTGCTCGAAAACTGATTCAAAAATCAGGCCACGTTTTCCGGTCGGGGTGTTTTCAGCGCATCATCCTGCGGATGGGTTTCAACTTCGCCGTGATATTGCGTGTCGCGGCTGAAATACAATCCCGCCTCGCGACTGTCGTCACCCGCGGCACTGGTCGCGACGACGGGCAGATCGTAACGTCCATCCGGCAGGGCAAAACGGTAACTGAAACTTCCGTCTGAACGGAGCCGAATCCGGCGCTCACCAATGGTCACCGTCGCGTCCGGTTCCGTCGCGCCGTAGATGATGAGTTCAGCGTTGACGTTGAACCAGAAACCTTTGCCGGGCAGGCTCGCTCCGCCATGCGGGCTGGACATTCCGAGGCTGGAAATCGCGCGAGCCCCCCCGATTGCACCGGAAACGTCAGCCGCCGCCTGCGATGCGAGTTCCTTGACCAGTTGCTTACGGACGAGTTCAGTCACTTCGTGCGAGCCAATCCAGACGCGACGCACTTCGTCCATCGTGATGACTTCAGCAAGCGCCTTTTGTTGCTCCGGTGTCCACGGTGCGGGTTTGCCGGGATCAGCCGCTTGCAGCGCGGCAGTAAAATATTCGGGCCCTGGCAAGTTCTGATAACCGCCCTCGCGCAAGTTGTTCAGCGCTGTCATCAACGGCACATCTCCGGGCACGGATTGACGAACCGCATCCACGACCAGATCAAGCGGCACATTCACTGGCAGGGTCGCGAAATCGACTGAAGTATCGTTGGCAAGACTTTCCGGTGGCGTCAGGATGCTCGACGATTTGGAGATGCTTTTCCAGCGCTTGCGTTTGTCGTAGTAACCCAGATCAGCGTTGTAACGGGCTCCACCCTCTTCGACGTAAATGAACCAGTTCTGCGATTCCGGATGCACGTGGGTTTCATTGACCGGCTCGGCAACGGCGCCCGCCTTGAAAATGCGCACGACCAAATGACCATCGCGGGACAGGCGATTGTATTTTTGGAGTTGCTCCTTCGTGAGGTCCCAGTGCGCGTAAAGCCAGTGCGGATCGCGCGATACGAGGGTGAGACGTTCGGTGCCGTAGGCGTCTGGCAGTTCACCCGGCTCGGTGTCGGGAATTATATGGGGTCGGGAAGTTTCCGCAACGAGGGCATACCGCGACCCCGGCCCGCTGGGTCGTGCGGCAACGGGCGTGCGGTCGCCTTCGAGCAGGATGGCGGGGATTTCCGTCTTCCTGGCAGATTTACGGACGGTCTTTTTCGGGGCTGCCTTTTTCATTACCGGTGCCTTTGGTTTCTGGGCGGTCTTTTTCTGGGATGCCTTCATGGCCACAATATCGGAGTCAGAGTTTCAAACAAGGGGCTTGCAGTGTGCGGGTCGGAAGGGCACACCGTCCTAATCGGAAGCACTCTAGCGTCCGGAATTCAATCGGTGCAATGGTTTTTTGGAAACAAGATGCGCTTGTGTTCGTCCGGAAAAGGCCTACCGTCAACGCTTGAAAGGGTGATCTACGGACAATGAGCGGACCAGCGGCCAATCCAAATTACTCCGGCGCACTGGTTTATGTGGCCGACGACGAATCTATTTTCGCCGAAGTGGTGGCCGCCATTCTCCGTTCTGAAAATTTCGATACCCGGACTTTCGACGATGCTGAATCGGTCGTGACTGCGCTGGAATCCACGAGGAATAAGAAACCGGCGGTCCTACTGACCGATTACCTGATGCCGGGGCTAAATGGGATGGAGCTCATCATAAAGGCACGGATCCTCGCGCCGGGCATCAAGTCGGTGCTTTTCAGTGGACAGGTCGAGTCTGAGGTGCTCTCCAAATACGCCGTCAAGCCCGACCGGTTTCTCGGCAAACCGTTTCAACCTTCCGTGCTGCTGGATGCCATCCACCAGGTGCTCGAGAACCGGCTTTAAGCCGCGAGCCAGGCCGGTCTTCTTCATTCGCGAAATTCCGCCAGCCGTTGAATCAATTCCGCCGCTGCTATTTCGTGACGGAAGAGAATTCGTTCGCCATACATTAATACCGGGATGTCGTGCTTGAATCGTTGATACGCTTCGATGTCATCGAGGATGTTGACTTCGATCCAATCGAACTCCGCTTCGCGTCCGGCGATCTCGAGTTCCGCCAGCGCAGTTTCGCAAAGGCAGCAATCGGGTTTGGTGTAAAACGTGAGCCGAGGGCCGCTCATAGCGAGGCGAGAATGGCCTCCACTGCTGCCTTCGGATCTTCCGCCTGCGTGATGGGTCGCCCGATCACCAGCCAGCTCGCCCCGGCGTCGATCGCTTCCTTCGGCGTCAAGATACGTTTCTGATCCTGCGTTTGCGAACCGGCGGGGCGAATGCCGGGAGTGACCAATTGAGTTTCGCTCGGCAGAATCTGACGGAGACGCGTGATTTCGAGTGGCGAGCAAACCAATCCGCGCAACCCGCTTTTGACCGCGAGTGATGCCAGGAGTTCCACCTGTCGGCCCACGTCGTGTT
>CALBIE010000470.1 GCA_937893495.1 uncultured Verrucomicrobiales bacterium
ATCCATTGTTGGCGCTTATCAAAGAGCAGGGTCTCATTGATGACCTGCAACTGGAGGAGGTCATCAGTGAGAATGACAAGTCGGGGAAACCGATCGGTCAGATCCTGCAGGATGCGCAGATCATGGATCTCGACAGTCAGATGAGCTTGATTGCGGATTATCTGGGCACGGAAGTGGTGCCAAACATCAAAGAATTGGAAATCGAGCCCGACGTTATTGCTGCCATACCTCCGTCGACGGCCCGAATGTATCAGTGCCTGCCCCTGGAGGTTTATGAGCATGCCATCAAAGTGGCGATGGCGGACCCAATGAATCCTTCCCTTGTTGATGAGTTGAGCTTCATCGTGCGCAAGGAAATTCACGTGGTGGTAGCTGACCCTGCGGGTGTCGAAGCGTGTATTGCGAAGTATTACCAGGAGGAGTCTGAATCCTTTGCCGACATTCTTGGGGAATTGACCCTCGATGGAGATGACCTGATCAAGGAAATTGAGAACGCAACGGCTGAGGAAACGGAAGATGCGTTGGCCAGCATGGCCAACGAAACCCCGATTATTCGCTTCGTCAATCTGGTTCTTTACCAGGCTATTAGCGACCGCGCGAGCGACATTCACTTCGAACCGTTTGAAGACGAGTTCAAGATCCGTTACCGGGTGGACGGTTCGCTCTACGAAATGTCGCCGCCTCCCAAGTACCTCGCGATGCCAGTGACCTCGCGCCTTAAGATTCTGGCAAATCTGAACATTTCCGAGCGACGGCTCCCGCAGGATGGGCGCATCTCGATGAATTTGGCCGGTAAGCGCATCGATTTGCGTGTTTCCACGCTCCCGACAAAATTTGGCGAATCAGTCGTGTTACGGGTACTGGATCGTTCCAACGTCAACCTTGATCTTGAAAATCTGGGATTGCCGGAAGACAACTACGAACACATTGGGCATATTATTTCTCAACCAAACGGTATCTTTGTGGTCACGGGTCCTACGGGTTCAGGAAAGACAACCTCCCTTTATGCCTGTCTTCGCCGGTTGAACGATATCGAATCCAAATTGCTGACTTCAGAGGATCCCGTCGAATACGATCTTGATGGTATCATGCAGGTGCCCATCAATTACTCCACGGGGATGACCTTCGCCGCTTCACTCCGCGCGTTCCTGCGGCAGGACCCCGACATTATTATGGTCGGAGAGATGCGTGATCTTGAAACGGCTCAGATTGCCGTGCAGGCGTCGTTGACCGGGCACTTCGTGTTGAGCACATTGCACACGAACGATGCCGCCGGTGCGGTCACCCGTTTTGTTGATATGGGGGTGGAGCCGTTTTTGATTTCTTCGACGCTGATGGGAGTGCTTGCCCAGCGGCTGGTAAGGTCGATCTGTCCCAAATGTTGTTCCCCATTTGAACCGACCGATAATCAGCTTCAGCAGTTGGGCCTCTCAGTTTACGATATTGGGGACAAAACGTTTTACTATGGTCGCGGATGTGAGACTTGCAACGATTCGGGGTACATGGGCCGGCGGGGCATCTACGAACTGCTCCTGATCAACGACCAGATTCGAACTCTAATCAATGACCGCGCCCCAGCGGTGGTATTGCGCCAGAAGGCAATCGAGGGCGGCATGACGACTCTCCGCGACGACGGTTTGCGCATTATTTTCGACGGTAAAACAACGGTGGAAGAAATCGTCAAGTACACGTAATCTATCCGGCAGGAGTTGTCCTGCTCCTGAAAACGAAAGGTCATATATGCCTGTTTACAATTACGTAGCGATGGATCAGAAGGGGAAGGAGACCAAGGGTACCCTTGAAGTCGCCAACCAGAACGAGGCGTTGACACGGTTGAAGGAAATGGGCTACTTCCCGACCAAGGTGGTCGAAGCGGAGAAGGGCAAGGACAAGGATAAGGATAAGGATAAGGATAAGAAGAAGGGCAAGAAGAAGGGGAAAGGCAAGGGCAAGGGCGGCAGTTTTCAGATTAAAATTCCCGGATTCGGCGGAAAGGTCAAAGCAAAGGTATTATCTACCTTTACCCGTCAGTTGGCGACGTTGGTGGATGCCGGTTTGCCGCTGCTGCGCGGGTTGCGCGTATTGGAGAAACAGGAACGCAATCCGACACTGAAGGCGACCATTGACAAACTCGCCCTTTCAATCGAAGGCGGTAGCACGTTTTCCGAAGCATTGGCTGCCCATCCAAAAATTTTCAATAAACTATTCATCAACATGGTGAAGGCCGGTGAATTAGGCGGTGTGCTTGAGGTCACTCTGAACCGCCTCGCTGAGTTTGCGGAAAAAGCCGAGAAAATCAAAGGCAAGGTCAAGGCTGCTATGTTTTATCCGGTAGCAGTGCTCGTGGTGGCGGTAGTGATTGTCGGTATCTTGATGGTATTTGTGGTTCCGAAATTCGAAGCAATCTTCGCGGATATGTTGGATGGTCAAGGATTGCCGGAATTTACCCAACTCGTTCTGGGAATCAGTAACTTTATTAAATCCAACGTTCTCGGCACGATGGGGATAATGTTTGCCACCGTCACGGCGTTCAAGCTGGCGATCAAGACGAAGGCTGGGAAGAGGATTTCAGACAAGATCATGCTTATTATGCCCGTCTTTGGACCTGTTGTCAGCAAGGTCGCCATTGCCCGTTTTGCCCGGACGCTTGGCACACTTATCGCCAGCGGTGTTCCCATCCTGCAGTCACTCAATATCGTTCGTGAAACCGCCGGAAATATTGTAGTGGAAGAGGCCGTGCAGGGAATTCATGATAGCGTCAAGGAAGGTGAAACAATTATCGCTCCGATGGAGGCCAGCAAAGTCTTTCCGCCAATGGTGGTCAGTATGGTTGATGTGGGTGAACAGACTGGCGCCTTGCCGGAGATGTTGATGAAGATCGCCGATAATTATGAGGAAGAAGTGGATAATGCCGTCGCTGCCATGACGTCGTTGCT
>CALBIE010000471.1 GCA_937893495.1 uncultured Verrucomicrobiales bacterium
TCTCGCGTTTCACGGGGTAACCAACGGAAGCAGAAAGTTGATCAGCAGCACCGACGATGACAATTACTCGCGACGGCTTCGAAGGATGAATGTTGGAGGAAGAAATCGGAGCCTCCTGACGTCGGCTGTTACACTAATTGCGGACTCGGAGCACGGGGCGATTGAATACTGCTACGGAACTGAATAGAGTTCCACGGATTTGCGTTAGTTATCGGCGTAGTGGTTTGCTTGGAATGACCGGCACATTAAAATCTGGATTGAGAGGCGCTGTCGCCGGAGCAGTCTATTGCGCGGTTTTCGTATTGCTCGTGCCGTCGGGGAAGGGGGCGCATCCCGAGGGCGAACGGATTTACCGCCAGCTTTGCGCGGATTGCCATGGCGCGAAGGGCGAGGGAGTCAAAGGGAAGTGCGATGATCCGCTGGTGGGTGACGAATCGCTTTCGCGATTGGCAAAGATCATTGAGAAAACGATGCCGGAGAAAGCGCCGGAGAAGTGTCACGGCGAGGATGCACAAAAGGTGGCTGCCTACATTTACTCTACATTCTACTCGAAAGCAGCGCGGGCGAAACAGCAGAAGGCCCGGATTGAACTGGCACGACTAACCATTCCGCAATATCGGCAAACCGTGGCGGATCTGTTTGCCAGCTTCATCGGGCAGCCGCGGATTGACGACCAGCGGGGATTGCAGGCGACTTATTACAATGCGCGCAATTTCAGTGACAAGAAGCGGGTGTTCCGTCGCACGGACGCGCGGGTTGCCTTCGATTTCAAGGACGAGGCGCCTGAAGGCGGCAAGTTTGACAAGGAGCAGTTTTCCATCCGTTGGGACGGCGCCGTGATCGCTGACGAAACCGGGTTTTATGAGTTCGGACTGAAGACTGAGAATGGCGCGCAACTCTGGGTGAATGACATGGAAACGCCGCTGATTGACGGCTACGTGGCGACGGGCGACCGGGAGATGGTTCAACGGCAGAGGATATTTCTACTCGGCGGTCGTGCCTACCCGTTGCGCCTGGAGTATTTCAAATACAAGGGAAAGACGGCTTCGATTGAGTTACGCTGGAAGGCGCCGTATCAGGTTGAGGAAGTAATTCCGCGGCGGAGCCTGCAACCGCGGAGCGTGCCGCCGTCGATGATTGTGGATACTGCGTTCCCGCCCGATGACAGGAGTGTGGGTTATGAGCGTGGCGTCAACGTTTCGAAGGAATGGGACGCGGCGGCCACCTTCGCCGCTTTGGAAATCATGACCAAGGCGGTGCGGAATCTGAATCGATTGTCGAACAGCCGGAGCACGGACCCGCAGCGGATGCAAAAGGTGAAGGAGTTTTGCCGGAAGTTTTCGGAACGGGCGTTCCGCAGGCCGTTGAACGAGGAGCAGAAACAGTTTTTCATTGAGAAGCAATTTGCCGGGGCGAAGGATCCTGAAGGGGCGGTCAAACGGGTCTGTTTGTTGGTGCTGAAGTCGCCGCGATTCCTGTATCCGGTGCTTGTCGCGGGGCGGGTGGATGATTACGTGATTGCGGAACGGCTAGCCTTTGGCCTGTGGGACTCGATGCCGGATGAAACGCTTTTCCGCGCGGCGCAGTCCGGGCAGTTGCGCAAGCCAGAACAGGTTGCCGCGCAGGCCCGGCGCATGCTGGATGACCCGCGCACGCGTTCCAAGCTGCGTTCCTTTTTTCACCACTGGCTGCACACGACGGAGGCCGAGGACATTGCCAAGGACGCAAAATTGTTCCCGGGCTTCGACGAACGAGTGATTGCCGATTTGCGCACTTCGTTGAATCTGTTTCTCGATGACGTGGTCTGGCGGGGCGGCGGTGACTATCGCGAACTGCTCCAGGCGAACCACCTCTTCCTGAATCGTTGGTTGGCGAAGTTTTATCCGGCGGAAGTACCGGATGAGGACGGTTTTCACAAGGTGTCGTTTGATGCCAAGGAACGCGCGGGTGTGATGACCCATCCGTATCTGCTGTCCATCTTCGCTTACCGGCAGGCCAGTTCGCCGATTCATCGGGGCGTATTTGTCACCCGGAATGTGCTGGGTCGGACGTTGAAGCCGCCACCGGCGGCGACAGAATTCAAGGACTCGAATTTTGATCCCAAGATGACCATGCGCGAGAAGGTGAGCGAACTCACCAGACCCGCGGCCTGTCAAACCTGTCACTCGGTGATTAATCCGCTGGGCTTCAGCCTCGAGCAGTACGACGCCATCGGGCGATTTCGCACGAGCGAAAAAGATCAGCCGATTGATCCAACCGGAGAATACGTGACGACCGATGGAAAAAAGGTTCACCTGACCGGCGCCCGCGATCTGGCGACCTACGCGGCAAATGACATCGAGCCACAGCGAAGTTTTGTGGAAAAACTGTTTCACGAGACGGTCAAACAACCGATGGGCGCGTATGGCGGCGAAACAGCCGGCCGCCTCCACGAGGCATTTCGGAAAAACAACTTTGATATCCGCAAGCTTTTGGTGGAAATTGCGAGCGTGTCCGCCCTCCACGGAGTGGCCGAATCCAACTAGTCCGTTATGAACAATATCAATCGTCGTCGTTTCCTCAATGAACTCGGAGTGTCGGGCGCGATGCTGCCGTTCGTCGCGGGGTTGCCAAGCCTGGCTTCGGGAAACGCGACGGCGCGGAAGCAGCGGGTGATCATCATGTTCAGTCCGAACGGCACGATTCAGGATAATTTCTGGCCGAATGAAGCTGGCGAAGATTTCAAGCTCAAGAGCATCTTGTCGCCGTTGGAGGAATTCAGAAAGCGCATGCTGGTGTTGAAAGGAATCAACAACCGGGTGAGGGGAGACGGTGACAGTCACATGCGGGGGATGAGCTGCCTGTTGACCGCCATCGAGTTGTTTCCGGGAAATATTCAGGGCGGTTCACACACGCCTGCGGGTTGGGCGAGCGGGATTTCGATCGATCAGGAATTGAAGAACTATTTTCAAAGCCGTGATGATTCGCGGACACGATTCGGGTCGCTGGAGTTCGGCGTTGGTGTCGCGGACCGGGCTGATCCATGGACGCGGATGTCATACGGTGGACCGAACAAGCCGATCGCGCCGACCGACAATCCCTACGAGATGTATCAGAGGCTCTACGGTCGGTTGAAGGACAAGAAGAGCCTGCAAAGCATTCTCGACGATGTGCGTCATGATTTGAAAAAGGTTTATTCCATCGTGAGCGCGGAGGATCGTGCGTTGTTGGAAGAACACGAAGCGCTGGTCCGGCAGATGGAGGTGGATTTGAAGATTGCGGATAAGCAGAAACTGGATGTTCCGGCACCGGAATTATCCGAAGGCGTCGCCGACCAGAACGACAACCTGCCGACGCTGGCGCGGATGCAGATGGATCTGCTGGTCAACAGCATGGCCAACGATATGTGCCGGGTGGCGACGCTGCAATTTACGAAATCCGTTGGTGGTGCGCGGATGAACTGGCTGGACATCAATGATGGCCATCACGGACTGTCGCACAAACCGGACAAGGACGAGGATTCACAGGAGAAGTTGACGCGAATCAACAAGTGGTTTTGTGAGCAGTTGCGCTATCTGGTGACCCGATTGGCCAACACAAAGGAACCGGGCGGCGAGGGGAGCATGCTGGATCACACGACCGTGGTGTGGACGAACGAATTGGGCAAAGGCAACTCCCACACGCTGGATGATATTCCATTCGTGCTGGTGGGCAACGGGCTCGGGTTCCGCATGGGCCGTTCATTGCAGTTCAAACGCATCGCGCATAATCGGCTTTGGCTGGCCGTGGCGCATTCCGTTGGGCATCGGATCGAGACGTTCGGAAACAAGCGCCTGAGCGCGGGTGGTCCGCTCGATCTTTCATAGCTGCGGACAGCGACGGCGTGCCGGATTTTGGATACGTCGATGCCATAGCAGCCCGTGAATAATGTAGCAGCCGACGTGAGGAGGCTCTGACCTTGCCTGTTATCCCGAAGATAAATGAGCCTCCTTACGTCGGCTGCTACGAATTGGTACTTTTTTCAACGGCCTGCTGGGCGAACGGAGCAGGTGGAGTGGTCGAATTTACTGATCGCGCCCTCCCGTCGCCCATTGCGGGAATTCCCCATTCGAGTGTATTGCCTGAACAGGGCTGATTCATCTGGAAGAGGAAACAGTTCAAGGGCAAGGCTGGGACGAAA
>CALBIE010000472.1 GCA_937893495.1 uncultured Verrucomicrobiales bacterium
TTCCAGGAGGCATAACGATTATTCCATGCAGCTTTCCCGGTCAGGATTACCGAGCCTTCGGTCTTGGAGTAATCGAAGTTCAATCCATTTGCGCTAAACTGCGTCGCTGTTGTCGCCGACACCACCGTCATCGCCCCTTTATCCGCGGTGACGTGGAAAGTGTTGCCGGTTCCACGGGCGATTTCGTATTTGGCTCCGTCGATGAGGGTCACCGAAATCGGTTTCAGTGAACCATCTTCATTTTTCGAAAAACCCGCATTGGAACCCAAGCCCAATCCTGCGCAGCAAGCCACAATCACCAGCGTGGCGAGAAAACCTTCCGTGAGCATGCTGCCGTAGCCGACGAAGCGCGCGTCTGGCTCGCTCTTCAACTGCTTACTGCTCGTGCCGCTGCTGACCAGGCAATGAAAACCACTGCAAGCACCGCAGGCGATGGTGATGAACAAAAACGGGAAAATAAAAGGTGCCCCGACGGGATTCATATCGAACATCGGAGCCGAAATTTTCAGCGGCTCTCCCGCGAGTCCACTGACGACCGGGGCACCGCCAGCAAATGCGGCAGCGAAGAGGCCGAGAACAATCAGCGCCAACGCGGAAATCAATTGGAGTGAATTAATGTAGTCTCGCGGTTGCAACAACGTCCACACGGGCAGTACCGACGCCACATAAGAGTAAACCAGCAGGACAACGACCCAGGTCATAATTGACCAACCGGCCAGAGTCTGGTTGAAGGTGGCAAGGAATCCCAAATCGCCGAATACCACTGTCAGATACATCACGGCGAGCGCGATCAGGGAGGGAATCAGCAGATCGATGCCTTGACGGTGCAGCCATACCCCGATGCCAACCGCAATCGGGATTTGAATCAGGCATGGGAAGATGGCGGCGGGGTATTGTTTGAACACGGCGGCAATGACCAGGCCGAAAATGGCCAGCACGATCGTCAGAGCCATGAACAGAATGAAAAGGAACAAAAGTCGCACCCGAGGTTTCATCACCCGCCCGGCAATGTCGCCCACCGTTTGGCCATTGTTGCGAAGGCTGACGACCAGCGAACCGAAATCGTGGACGGCGCCAATGAAGATTGAGCCCAACACGACCCAGAGCAGGGCGGGCACCCATCCCCACATCACGGCGATCGCCGGTCCGACTATCGGCCCCGTGCCGGCAATGGACGTGAAATGATGGCCAAACACGACACCTTTGCTGGTGGGCACGTAATCAACTCCATCATTTAACTTCACGGACGGACAAATGGCCTCCGCGGACAGGTTGAAGATTTTGTGCCCGAGCCACCGCCCATAGGTGTGATAGGCAACGATGAATCCGACGCCGGCGAGTAATGCGATTAGTAATGTTTCCATCTGATTGGTGGTCCTGAATCAATAGGCCGTTGGTCTATTTTGCCTGAACGCGTCCGTCTGTCGAGTCTCCGCAGGAGAATCGTCCATTTCCAAAATTCCCGGCCGGGCAAGGTTTGACATTGATTTTCCCAGACGGAATCCTCCCGACGTTATGATTCGCCCGTGGAAACTGATTCATTCAAAAAAGATTGCCGACCACCGAATTTTCCGGATTTTCAGCGACCTGAAGATTTCACCACGAACCGGGCGCAAGCATGATTTCTTCGTTCTTCACGCTCCCGATTGGGTGAATGTTATTCCGATTACGCCGGACAACCAAATTGTCATGGTCGAACAGTACCGGCATGGATCGAATACGGTTGAATTGGAAATTCCTGGCGGCGTGATGGATCCTCATGAAACGGATCCACTAGCGACGGGATTGCGGGAATTGCGGGAAGAAACCGGCTACGAGGGAAGAAACGCGCAAGTGATCGGCAAAATCCATTCCAACCCTGCGATCTTGAACAACACCACCCACACCTTGCTGGTTGAAGATTGCGAACTGAAGCACAGCGTCAGCCTCGATCAGGGTGAGGATTTAATCACGCGACTGGTTTCAATGGACGATATTCCGGATTTGATCGCCAAGGGGCAGATCGGACATTCGTTGGTAGTCGTTGCCTTTTACCATTACCAACTGTGGAAGCAGGGCCTTAGTCAGAATACCGATTAGCACACCGCCCGAAACAGTTTGGCCTGCAAAACAGCAGGCTGGAATCAGAGCGGCGGGGCAGGGCGGGGATCCCCATCGGTCTGAGAACACGGCCTGTCACGAGAATCTGTTGAACTCTTTATGCGATGACTCGTACGCGTCTCGAGAGACTTCAAGGTCTGGAATCGGCGATGATCACTTCCGCTTGGAATCAAAGAGATTATCACCCGATTGGCTCGTCGCTGCCTGCGGAATATCTACTGCCTTTCCCTTTGGAGTATGGCGGAAAAGATCGGTAAACAGGTTTCCGTCAATCAGAATCCCTTTGGCCGCTTTATCAGCTTTTATTCCTTCGCTATCCAGGCCCGCAAATATATTTCCCGAAATGACAATGTTGGATGCGCCTTCAATACGAATTCCGGTTCCAATATCCCATTGAATGGGCCGCTTTTCGGTCTTTCGGTCAGTCTTACGACGAATGGCGCTGTCACCAATATGACTGTTGCAGAAATTGTTGCCGGTAATGGTTAATCGACCGCTTTTGGGGCCGATGTAAATGGAATTAGTGTGGAGCAGGGTAAAGGTGTTGGCCGAAATAGCGCAACCGTTGGCGTCCAGCGCATAGACTCCGCCGCCCATGTTGTGCGCGAGTACATTCGCGCTGACGGTTACGCCATAGACATCGCGGTCCAGAATGATTGCCGTTCCATTGCATTCCTCGATCAT
>CALBIE010000473.1 GCA_937893495.1 uncultured Verrucomicrobiales bacterium
TTTGACGATCCCATCTGCAAATCCAGCGCACTGTATGACCTCCTCTCCCCGAGGGAGAGGATTGAGGTGAGGGGAACGCCCACAATCAACTATCCAAAAAACCGCTCCTTTTGGAGACTGCCTTAAAAGCGAACTTCGGGAGTCTCTCTGTCAGAGCCTCCTCACGTCGGCTGCTACATTTTTAACGTTCTGTTAAAGCGCCTCGGGTTTGATCTCTTCCACGGGCTGCCCGCCCTTGTTCGGCTTGTCAACATGAGTGTCGCGCACGGTGCAATCCTTGCAATCGCGCAGCACGATGCCGCGATCGATGTCCGTCACGATGCAATTGGAGATCCGTGAATTCTCGCAGCGCTCGAACAGTATCGCCGCCACCGGATCTCGAAACGCATGCACGGTGTTGTTCGCAAAGATGCAGCTCTTGCTGTCGCGGAAAATGATTCCACCCGTTGCCCAGGTCGCCCGGGGATTGAAAACGTTGCCATTCACAATCACGCGTTGACTGTGTTGCACCACAAGATCCTGTGGCATCGAAGTGAAGAATGTGTTGGCGGACAACACCACGTCCTTGGCATAATCAATATCCACACTCAAGCTCGTGTCGCTCATCACGTTGTTGCCAATCGTCACATTATCGACCGGATACTCCGGACGCCCGATCATGCGGATGTTCGCTCCGCCGGGCGCCAGTGGACCTTCCTTCCCATAACCCGCGCTGTGCTGAATCGTGCAACCGGTAATCGACACCTCGGCCACCGACGCCTTCGGATCAATGTTCGATAAATCTATCCAGATGTTGGCCGCCCTGGTGGGTGTGGTGTCGCCCGGCATGTTCCCCTCAATGTCGCAATTGGCGACCTGCAGGTTTCGCACCTGACCGTCGCGCACAACGATTCCGCCCTGCCGATTGTAGCTGATGTGGCAGTTGGCCACGTTGATTTGATGCAGGTTGATGTTGTCCAGATAGATGCCCACGCCGCTGTTCTCGTAGAGATGACAATTTGAAATGATGACATTGCGATTGCGCTCCACCAAATGAATCCCATGCCGTGCCTTGCGCACCGCCACCCTACTGATCGTCGCCTGCATCGTGCGAAGCAGCTCGATTCCATCCGCCTCTGGATGCGCCCCCAGCACCTCGAACCCGTCAATCAAAGGCATGCGCTCCTTCCATGTCTCCGGCTTGAACGTCGTCGGACCCGCTGTGCCATGATGGGTGCCGGTAAATCGCACCGCCGGCCCTGCCCCGCGCATGATGAGCGTCACCGCGCCTTCGCAGCGGATCGACGCCGCACCCAATTTCTTCAAATCAAATTCCAGCGTCTTGTCCAGATGATATGTCCCGGGCAGCAAAACAAGATTGCCTTTCGACGCCACGATTTGTTTCTGCAACTCGGCGGATCGATCCGGTGGATTCTGTGCAAACGAATTTGTGCTGACAAAAACACTCAGTGAAACGGCAAGAAGAAGCCGCGTAGATATAATCTGGAAACTCATGCGTCGGGTCTATGCGAACGGCCACACCTCGGCAAGGAAAAGAAACTCAATGGCACTTTCCGCCCCAAAGAATACAGAAACACAACAGGTATATCTTTCGCGTCCGGTTTTGTGCCTTCTGGTGTTGCATTCGGCATTCCTAAGTCAGTTCGAGCGAAATCACTTGTCGGCAATCCAATGATATCGGCGGCCCCTGTTGCTGCGGCTCGGGGGAGCCGCGCTCCACCGGAACGCGACTCTCCCGAGTCGCAGCCGCATCCACCAGACCAAAGTGTCCTGTTCTACAAGCCCATTTTCAATTGCAGACCCGTCGCCAGGTTGATGGTTCCCGGGACTGGCGGAGCAATTATTTTGTTACCTTCTCCAACTCCGAGGTTAGGGAGCACACCCGAGGCGGGTGTGGCTGGCCGCGCCTCGCGGCCAGCGTCTTGCGCGCGACTGCGCCACGAACGCTCGGATCATTTCAGTGCGGTCGCGCGGGGGAGCATAGGCCGCTGGCCTGTGCCGGCGACCGGCTCGGTCGCCGAGTCAGGAGGGACACGCCCGGCGAGCCGCCGGGCTTCACAGTCGGGCCGACTGTGCTCCCCCATTGGGATTTCAGCCCATCGAACCCGGTCTCGAACATTGGTCGTTCCCATATCCACAAGAAACTGGGACGGGCTCTCCACCACATCAACGACGGCGTCGAAAAAGGTCAACGATTCACCTCCGGAGCCGGCGTCACCGACGGCTACAAGCCGGGGGCAGCTTCAGAATTACCGGTTGCATTGATCCGTGCCGGCGTGATCAACACCAGGATGACATCCTCGCCACTGGACGTCGGGCCGCTCAACACAACCGTCTGGCCAGATTGGAGAATCACCGACGACGATGCCTCAAAGTTGTTGAAAATCGGCATCGTGTTTTCAACGTCATCGGTTTCCGTATAGCCGAGAAACTCCAAGATCGTTGCCTTGACGTTCATTCGGACGGATCCGGTCGCCCCAATCCAGTACGGCGTAAGGTTGAGAATGGGGCCGCAATGAAAATTGGTAGTCACTGGCGTCAGATCCCTGCCCGAACCCGCCCTTTGATAGCCCACGATTACTGTTTTTGCCTTTGTCACGGACACCCGCCCCTGCTGTCCGTCCATTGTAACTACCCTGGGTGCCGCCAATATGTCGACTCCATCCGTTTCCATCAAAGCCTGCATGAAGATCGTGGAGTCATTGGTGGAAAAAACCACGCTTCCGTTATTGGATGTCAATGCCCGGGCAATAAGAGAATTCAACGGTTTAGCGTTTTTCGTCAGAGCGCGCCGATGTATTTTAATGACCTTTGATACAATCTGAATCTGAACGACCTGATTGGTCTCCACCGGCGCGTTTGTGGATATCGCCGGCAGAGGGCGCGAGTTCAATCTGGCAACCTCGTTTTGCAACAACGTAACTTTGCCGCGCAGGCGATAAACTTCATCCATCTCTTTGCGGAGGCGTTCGAGTTCTTCGGAGTTCGCCTTGAGTTTTGCCAGTTGTTCGTTCTCCGACCGCAAGTCCGGCATTTCCGTTGCCGACTTTTTCAAACCGGAGTTTTCCCGGCGCAGCGAATCAAGACTGCCATTCTGATGAATGACGGTGGCCACCAGACCCGCGCCCACGACCAGCGTCGCGGCCGCCTTGAACAAAGGAGTTTTCAGGGTCGTCATCGCAGCCCCAAAGAATCCCGCCTTGGCCGCCAGACCGACCGATGCAATCGCGACCGCTTTCGGAATCAACGACGCGGGTGCGGCCTGAATCTGTTGGGCAAGACAAGCCGTCAGTCCGGCGATGGATGCGCGGATGCCGCGGCGTTCGAGGATGGCGCGCAGTTTTTCCAATGCACGCGACACCCGTTTCTGCGCGGTGTCTTCAGTGATTCCCAATGCCTCCCCGACGGATTTCAAATCTCGCTCTTTGAGAAATCGCAGTACCAGCGCATCGCGATCCGATTCGGAAAGCTCGTTCATGGCATGATGCAAATCCTCGGAGGGCACGGGCGGTTCGGAGCCGGATGAGTCGATGGCATTCATTTCCACGGCCTGTTGTTCACGTTGTCGGTGCCGGCGCTCGGCGCGTTTCAAATCTGATGAGACAAAGTAGGTGTGGCGATACAGCCAGCCCGCGATCGACATTTGCGGCGAAATGGAGCGGGCCTTTTTCACCAGGTCGGCGAAGACCGTCTGGGTCACGTCATCCACATGGTCCCGATGTGCCGGCAACATTTTCAACGCGGCCGAATACACCAGATTCATATGCCGCCGCACGAGCGGCTCAAACTCGCCTTCCGCGCCCGTATCGAGAAACCGTTTCAGTTGCTGCCAGTCTTCATCGGTCATCTGTTTGTTAAATAAAAGCCACCTGACGGGAAAAACCGACAAAGAAAATCTCGAAAGTCTGATCGCCAGGGGAGCATAGGCCGCTGGCCGGTGTCGGCGACCGGCTCGGTCGCCGACTCAGGAGGGACACGCCCGGCGAGCCGCCGGGCTTCACAGTCGGGCCGACTGTGCTCCCCGCAAGCAAGTCCGCCACTCGACATTCGTGGACGAATTCGTTACCTCTTCCGCCGCTTTGTCTGAGTCGGAAACAACACGCCGCGTTCGAATGTGGCCCTTTTTCCTGTGGCTGGCCGGGTTCTATCTGGCATGGCTCGGCATCGTCATCGCCGGTGATCACTGGGGCACGCTCAAGGAACACTGGGGCATCGCGGTTGCCATGGCCGCCGGATCATACGTGGCCGGCTCGACACCGATGGGCGGCGGCACGGTAGGATTTCCGATTCTCGTCCTTTTGTTCGATCAACCGGCAACGCTTGGCCGCGATTTCAGTTTCGCCATTCAATCCATCGGCATGACCAGCGCGACCATCTTCATCCTGTGTCGCCGCCAGCCGCTGGAATGGCCGATGCTCAAGG
>CALBIE010000474.1 GCA_937893495.1 uncultured Verrucomicrobiales bacterium
ATGGATGGCTTGACTGCCACCGGAAAAATTCGGGAGGCTGAGCGCGCTACTAATAAGCACATGCCGATCGTGGCCATGACCGCCCATGCCATGAAAGGCGACCAGGAACGCTGCCTTGCCGGCGGCATGGACGATTACATCTCCAAGCCGATCCGAAGGAAGGAACTGAGGAGTGTAATCGACCGCGTCGCAGAGAAATTCGTGCGCGGCGGCATTGAATCCGATACAAACGACACAACAACTCAACCAGCCATGGAAAACATAGACGATATCTTTGACGCCGAAGGGTTGCAGGAGGAATTCGAAGGGGATGTCGAACTTCTGCAAAAGATGGTCGATGTATTCGACCGCGACTATGACGAACGGATGACCCGTTTGCGGGTTGCCCTCGAGAGCGGCGACGCGGTAGTCATTCACGACGAGGGTCACGCTCTCAAAGGCGGCACGGGTAATTTTTTTGCGCGAGCCGCGTTTGCCACGGCAGCCTCGCTTGAGGAAATCGGGAAGAGCGGGGATCTGAGCGATGCCGCTGCAACCATCGCGCGCTTGGAGAAAGAGGTCGGCCTCCTGCGTGTGGAATTGGACAAGATTATCAAGGCTTGATAGCCGCTGCCTGACGTTACCAGAAATTGTAGAGCGCCCTTACCCTCAATGCCGCAATCGGATCACGACAATCGAAACCCGGTTTCCCGCACCGAAATTCTGCCTCCCAATGCGGAATTCGATCTGAATGAGTTTGGCGAGACGATTTGTACATCCTATTCCTCCGCGCCGAACGCCGGCGGGCCTACGGTAGCCATCGATTCCGGCGCGCCCAAAACGATCGGTCGCTATCAGATTCGCCGGATTCTCGGTTGTGGGGCGTTTGGCGCTGTTTATCTGGGATTCGACGACCGTCTCAATCGGGAAGTCGCCGTTAAGGTGCCGCGTTTTCGTGCCGGCCGGACGACAAACGAGGAGATGGAACAATGGTTTTTACAAGAGGCTCGGCAAGTCGCGCAGTTGAATCATCCGAACATCGTTACGGTTCATGATGTCGGAGTGGACGCGGGCGCGTGCTACATCGTTTCGGAGTATCTACCGGGCAAGGATCTCAACTTCTGGATGAAGACGAATGAGCCGACCTGGAAAGAAGCCGCGCAGATTGCCATCTCGGTGGCGGATGGTCTGGCGTCGGCGCATGCGCGCAATACCGTTCATCGCGACGTCAAACCTGCCAACATCCTCATGGCCGATCGCGATGGTCAGATCGTTCCCGTGCTGGTGGATTTTGGACTCGCGCTCAGTGATACTTATGAAGGGGCATCTCCGGCGGGCAAGGGACACGTCGCGGGAACACCGAACTATATGTCACCTGAGCAGGCCCGCGGCGAAGGACACCGTATCGATGGCCGGACCGATATCTATGCGCTGGGAGTCATCCTCTATCGGATGCTGGCCGGCCGGTTGCCGTTTCAAGCCGATAGTGTATCGGATTTGATCGAGAAGGTGATCCACGATGAGCCGCAACCTCCACGACAATTTGTGCATCATGTACCGCGGGAACTCGAGCGCATCTGCCTCACAGCGATGGCCAAGCAGCTTTCCGATCGCTACACGACGGCCGGCGACTTTGCCGCCGAGTTGCGCCAGTTACTCAAGCAGCATGAGGTTGTCGCTGGCGATGCCCCGGCGCAGCCGAAGACCGAAGACCAGCCCCGGCCGCGCACCGGCGTCAAGATTCTGATTGCCGAGGATCACGAAGTCACGCGGATGAAACTCCAGAGCGATCTTGAAAAATGGGGCCACGATGTCACTGCCGCAGCGGACGGCGAACAGGCGTGGGAACTCTTCAAACAGGGCGATTTCTCCATTGTCATTACGGACTGGATGATGCCCCGGCTCAACGGCTTGAACCTCGTGCAACGAATCCGCGCGGCCGAACAGCCCGATTACGTGTACGTCATCATGCTGACGGCCAAGGCGGAGAAGCACGACATCGTTGCCGGCATGGGCGCTGGCGCCGATGATTTTCTCGCCAAGCCGTTCCACCGGGATGAACTCAACGTTCGTCTGCGCGCCGCGCGCCGCATCACCAAGATGAGCCGCGACTTGAACGAGTCCAACCGGCGCATGAAGGGAAGCTTTGAGGCTGCTGCGCGAATTCAACGCTCCTATCTGCCGCGCGCTAATCCGAAGTTCGGCTGCTTTGAATTTTCGTGGCACTACCAGCCTTGCGAGGATCTCGGCGGAGACATGCTGAACATCGTCCGGCTTGACGATCAGCACGTGGCCGTTTATGTGCTCGATGTGGACGGGCAAGGCGTGACCGCCTCGTTGCTGGCGACGACGTTGAGCCGGCAGATGTCGCCAGCCCACGATCCGAGTTCCCTTCTGTTCGAGCGAATGAATCTCCGGTCTGCTCCGCGAATTCTTGAACCCGTGGAGGTGGTTCGTCGCCTAAATCAACAGCTTGCCAGCGAAAAGGAAGACAGCCAGTTCTTCACGATGGTTTATGGAGTTCTGAATTTGGAATCACGCAAGTTGACTTTCACAAACGCCGGGCATTCCCCGTTGCTGCATTTCCGCGCGGACGGAACCGCCGATTGTCTGGATCCCGCTGGGTTGCCCATCGGCCTCGTCCCTGACAGCGACGATTACGTGCAGGAATCCGTGACTCTGGAGCCGGCTGACCGGTTGATCCTTTACTCCGATGGCGTGTCGGATGCCGTCAACGAAAACGGCGACCTGTTCGGTACCACCCGATTGATTGACACCGTTTCAAAACAAGGCCGCGTGCCGTTGGACCGGACCGTCGCTGCCTTGATTGCCGAGGTCACCCGTTGGCGCGGTGGCGCTGAAGTCAACGACGATGTCGCAGTGCTCGCGATCGAGGCGTCGTCCTGATCGGGTACTCACCGAATCAGTCGCCATAAAAACCAGACGAGCCCGACCACGCCGATCACGAAAAACCAGCTCAACGGCAATGACCATCCCGACGAAATTCCGTCCCCGTCTTCAAGTTCGTCATCATCTTCGCCAACGGTTCGTTGGGTTTCCGCGATCCCCGATTCGCTTTTGGAGACAGGCCACCAGTCGGGCTCGGCGTTGCTCGTCACTGCGGTGAGCGCCATCCCGAATCGCTTGGTGATAAACGTGACCGCGTCGGATATATCTACCGAAGAATCC
>CALBIE010000475.1 GCA_937893495.1 uncultured Verrucomicrobiales bacterium
TGACCGAGTTGCTGTTGGAGAATGGCTACGACGTCCACGGCGTAGTTCGCCGCACCAGCAGCCTCGACCGGTCTCGGCTCTATCACCTTTACCAGGATCAGGAGATTTACGGCAAACGTCTTTTCCTCCATTACTCTGACCTCGACGACTCGACCACGTTGCGCCGAATCCTGCTATCGGTCGCCCCGGATGAGGTCTATCACCTCGCCGGCCAGAGCCATGTGGGTCTGAGTTTCGAGATTCCTGAATCCACCTGCATGATGACCGCAATGGGCACGCTCCGGCTGCTCGAGATGATTCAGGACCTCGAAAAAGCGCCCCGAATCTTTCATGCGGCTTCAAGTGAGATCTTCGGACAACCCGCACAGGTTCCGCAGGATGAGAATACGCCCTATATGCCAGTAAATCCATATGGTGCAGCCAAGGCCTTCGCCGCCCAGATTGTCAGTATCTACCGAAAGACTTTTGGTTTGTTCGCGGTCAACGGCATCATGTTCAACCATGAATCGCCTCGTCGTGGTGAAAACTTCGTCACCAGAAAAATCTGTCACGCGGCAGCCGCTATCAAGCTCGGTCGCCAACAGGATCTTCGTCTCGGCGACACTTCTGCCAAGCGCGACTGGGGGCACGCCAAGGACTATGTGCGTGGTATGTGGTTATCGCTGCGCCACGCGACGGCAGAGGATTACGTATTCGCGACTGGCCAGCTTCACAGCGTGCAAGACGTCGTCGAAATCGCTTTCGCAACGGTCAATCTCGACTGGCAGGAATACCTGAAAAAGGACAACCGCCTGATGCGCCCCGCCGAACCGCAACGATTGGTTGGCAATCCAGCCAAAGCCCGACGCCTCCTGAACTGGGAACAGACTATTACCTTTCACCAATTGATTGAGGAAATGACGCAGGTCGAGTTGAAGAGGATCAAAAACGAGTCTTCGGCAGTGTAATCGATTCGCGTCGCGCGATGTCGTTAACTGCGGCTCAGCTTGGTGCTCACGCCCATCGCAGACTTTCCTGGCTAGTGCCAGGTTCTGGAATAACCGGTCACCGTGGCAAAAATTCACGCTTTTCAGATGTAACCAGCCCCGGCCAGACACGTCTTCTTTTCTGACTGAGTCGGCAGGCTATGAACCAATGGGCGATAACGAGCTTGATGTGGCCGCTTGTTTGGAAAGGGTTCGACTGCGGGATGACGATGCCGCCCAGGACCTGGTTGAATATTTGTACCCGCTGGTCATCAAGATTGTACGCGCCCATTTGCCGCGGAGACTCGATGAAGAAGATCTCGCCCAGGACATTTTTTTAAAGCTCTTTGCCAATTTAAATCAGTATCGCGGTGCGGTGCCGTTGAAACACTGGGTATCGCGCGTCGCGGTCACGACTTGCCTGGACAAGCTGCGGATGCAGCAGCGGCGGCCCGAATGGCGCTGGGCGGACCTCTCCGAGAAGGAAGCGGAAGTGCTCGACGCGGTTCTACAAGGTCCAGACGAATCCGTCGAATCGGACGCCTTCGCCGCACACGAACTCGCCAGTCGCTTGCTGGCGATGCTCAAGCCCGACGACCGGCTTGTGGTCACCTTGCTGGATCTCGAAGGTCGAACCCTCGCGGAGATAGAGGAGATCACCGGCTGGAACCGGACCGTGATCAAGGTGCGCGCGTTTCGCGCTCGCCGCAAAATGAAAAAATTTCTGGAACAACTTGAAAAAGAAAAACCCAATCAATGAAGGACAAACAAACAAGCTGGGAGAGACTGGCTGACCTGGCGAAAGCGGGTCGCCCTGCGCTGCCCGAATCAGCGCCATTCGGATTCGCCACCCGGATTATCGCTCGATGGAAAGACGGTTATCAACCGTCTTCCGTTCCGCTGTGGGAATGGTTTTCCATCCGCACGGTCGCCGTGGCTACCGCCATTATGCTCGCAACCCTCTTCGTCAACTACGACCTGTTGACCCAGGGTTGGAATCTTAATGTGACTATTGCCGACGGAATTACGGGGCCGTTGTTGTAGTATGAATGCGCTCCGCCATTGGAAGATTATCGCCTCTCTTACGGCCATATTTGTCGCCGGCGCGGTGACCGGCAGCGTCCTTACCTATCAGATTGTCCGCAACGTCGTTCGCGCCCGGACCAATCCTGACCAATGGTCGATGCATATCCTGCAGGACTACCGCACCCGTCTGGATTTGACCGACGAGCAAGTCGAGGTCATTCGCCCGAAGATGATGATGGCCGGTCGCGAACTCAGACTGGTGCGTTCGGATTTCAGCCAGCAATTACAACAGATTCTCCGCCAAGCCAACGCGGAAATCGTCAAAGAACTGACGCCGGAACAGCGCGAACAGTTTGAACTCCTGAAGAAGGAACAGGCGCAACGCTTTCGTGGTCGTCCCGGCCAGATGATGCCTGCGGGCCCTGTTCGGCCGGGCGGCTTTAACCGACCTTCCGGCGGCGGAAAATATCAGCCGAACAGGCTGAACGGCGAACGTCCACAGCACCGCCCGGACTTCGAAACGCGTTCGCCCGGTGACGAAAAGTCCAAGGGAGTTAACAGCCTGCTGAATCCTCCGCAAAAGGAAAAGTAGCCACTGTGAACATTTGCCGATAAATCCACAGCACCTCCGTTGAAGAGCCAGTCACTGTATCGGCAGTCGATTTCGCACTGACCGATCTTATCCCGCACATCGAATACACATAACTGCATCAGGTTGCACCTCGAGACGGTTTTCGTCGATCGATTGCTTGCACTTACCGCAAACTCCATAGCTTCCCTTCTCCAGGTTCTTGAGCGCGTGACCGATTCTCTGGAGGCGTTGTTCTTTCCGCCGTTTCAGCTCCAATGCCAACTGCTGGTTCTGCATCGCATCCATTCGGGAGAGCCGCCCGATCGCTGTGTCTATTTCCACGACGTCGGTATCACCCGACGAATTGTCCAGGCTGTTGCGAATTTCGTCCTGCAAATTCTTCAGTCTATCCCGATAATACGCGCTTTGTTCGGAAGTCATTGAAAATACGAGGCATACGAAGTTGAGAGTCCCGACGCAAGTCATCGATATGCGACAGCCACTGAAGCGTTGCCATTGGTCTATGGCTCTACTCTCAACCGCCTGTTGTGGTTGTAAAGATTATTGACTCTTGCACTACAGGCAGAAGTCAGGTGTTTTCAGCGGTTTCAGGCCATTTTTTGAGAGACACAAGCCGTCCTTCCAGTTAGTATTCGCGACTCCTGAGTCGGCTGCCCGAGGCACGCATAAAGGTTATGGCAACGAAACGAAAAACGGCATCAAAGCGCCACGGAATCATCGCTGGCGGCAACTTCATTATTGATCAGGTGAAAATGATCGACAGGTACCCCCAGCGGGAATCCCTCGCGAACATCGCCAGTCAATACCAGGGAACCGGCGGCGCACCGTATAATGTCCTTCTGGGTCTGGCCAAGCTCGGTGCAAAATTTCCACTCGCCGCTGCGGGACTGGTCGGAAAAGATTCCATCGGCGACTATATCCTGGCTGACTGCAAAGCCAATAATGTTGATACTAAACACCTCAAGGCGACCAAAGAAGCACTGACCTCCTACACGGATGTCATGACTGAAGCCAGGGGCGGCGTGCGTACTTTTTTTCACATGCGCGGTGCCAATGCTCTCTGGGCTGGTAAGGATCTCGCGTTCAAGAAACTGAATTACAAGATTTTTCACCTGGGCTACCTGCTGTTGCTGGACGCACTGGATGTTCCGGACAAGTCAAACGGCACTCAGGCTGCCAGCCTGCTCAAAGCCGCCCAGGATGCGGGACTGAAAACCAGTATCGACTGCGTCAGTGAGGACAGCAATCGCTTCAACAAAATTGTCCCCCCGGCACTTCAATTCACCGATTACTGCATCATCAACGAATTTGAAGCCGGAAAAATTACCGGTTTCAATATTCGTCAGCCCGATGGCAAGCTCGACACTGTTTCCCTCCGGCACGCGGCGGGCGCCATCCTCCAGCACGGGGTGCGCGAGGTGGTGGTAATCCATTTTCCGGAAGGTGGATTTGCCCGGACTCGCGATGGCAAGGATTTCTGGCAGACCTCGCTCAAACTTCCCGAGAAATACGTTCAAGGCACGGCTGGAGCCGGCGACGCATTCTGTGCCGGCGTATTATACGGTCTGCACGAAAACAAGGATCTCAATGAATGTTTACTCATCGGCGTCTGCGCCGCGGCGGCATCTCTTTCAGACCCGACCTGTACCGGAGGAATGATGCCGCTTGATGCCGCACTGGCTTTGAAGAAAAAATACAAGCCCCGGCCACCGCTTGAGCCGGAGTGGTAACCCGCTTGCTCCGGATATGCCGCATCGAACGCCCACGGGTGGAACGGAATTCTTCAATTTGTCTGCGCCCAAAAATCGGGCTATCACGCCTTTTCGAATCCGGATTTTATCCAAGAGGTGGACTTTCCCTCCGTCAGCAGAGGTCAACTCACATGGACACAAAAAAGGCAGACCAATAAGGCCCGCCTTCGTTGTTTGAATTCGCTGTGAGGCGAGATTACGCCTCCTGCGGTTGCGCTTCTTCTTCCTTGTCGCCACCCGCTTCCGTGCCGCCACCTGCTTCCTTATCGCGATCTTCCATCGCGGCCCGGCGGGACAGTTTGATGCGGCCCTTTTCGTCGATGCCCAGGCATTTGACCCAGACTTCGTCGCCGACCTTGACGATATCGTCAGTCTTCTTGACGCGGAAGTTTGCCAGTTCGCTGATATGGCACATGCCGTCCTGTCCGGGTAGGATTTCCACGAAACAACCAAAGTCCTTCACGGTCACCACTCTGCCACGGTAGATTTTACCCACAGTGACTTCCGCTGTCAGGCCGTCAATGTGTTCCTTCGCAATATCGAGGCCTTCGGCGTTGGTGGAGTAAATTCGCACCGTGCCGTCATCTTCAATGTTGATCTCGCAACCGGATTCGTCGCAAATGCGTTTGATATTCTTGCCACCCGGTCCGATAAGCGCGCCAATCTTGTCCGGGTTGATTTTCACCGTCACAATGCGGGGAGCATACTGACTCATTTCCTCTCGCGGCTTGGAAATGGTGGCGTTCATGGATTCGAGAATCTTGAGGCGAGCCTGTCCCGCCTTGGCGACAGCCTCTTCCATGATGCTGCTCGGCAGGCCCTTCAATTTCAAATCGAGCTGAAAGCCGGTAATGCCTTTGTCCGTGCCAGCAATCTTGCAGTCCATATCGCAAAACGCATCTTCCCATCCGATAATGTCATTAAGAATCTTATAACGACCAATCTTTCCGTCATCCCCGCTCTCGGTGCAGATGCCGATACTGATGCCGGCGACTGGCCGGGTCAGTGGAACTCCCGCATCCATCAGCGCCAATGAAGCTGAGCAGACGGCGGCCATGCTCGTGGAACCATTCGATTCCATAATCTCGCTCGTGACTCGAACGGCGTAGGGGAAATCATCAAATGGAATGACTGGACGCACACTGCGCTCAGCCAACGCGCCGTGACCAATTTCGCGACGACCCGGGCCCATGATGCGTCCCGTCTCACCAACGGAGTAATTCGGAAAGTTGTAATGAAGCATGAACTGCTTGCGGTCAACTCCACCGGTATATGAGTCAAAGTTCTGGGCATCCTCAGTCGTACCCAACGTCACAATCGACAAAGCCTGCGTTTCACCGCGCACGAAAATCGCCGAGCCATGAGTCCGGGGTAACACTCCAACCTCGGAGGATAGCGCGCGAATGTCGTCAAAACCCCGGCCATCCTGCCGTTTACCGTCGTTCAGAATAAACGAACGGACTTGCTCTTTCTGCAGTTGATAGAAGGCTTGACCGACGATCTGGCCGGAAATTTCTTCCGCCCCGTATTTCTCCAGTAATTTGGTCTTAACTACTTCCTTTACGGCTGAACAGGCAGCTTCACGCTTGAGTTTTTCCGGCGTGAGCAATGCTTCGCCGAGACCTACCGCGAACGATCTGGCATCAGCCAAAATCTCGTCCTTCACGACGAGGGTCGTTATCTGGCGCTTCGGCTTGCCCGCCTTGGCCACCAGTTCATTCTGGGCGACGATCTGCGGTTGAATCGCTTCCTGAGCGAATTTCAACGCGGCGTTGAATTCGGCGTCCGGGATTTCATCCGCAGAACCCTCAAACATCACCACATCATCGGCATTGCCGACGTAAATCAAGTCCAGGTCGCTCGACTCCATCTCCGTATGAGTCGGGTTGGCGATGAATTCGCCCCCGACCCGTCCTACCCGCACACAACCCAGCGGGCCGGCCCACGGGATGTCACTGACGGACAAAGCTGCGGATGCACCGAGAATACTCATCACATCCGAATCGTTTTCTCCATCGGCACTGAGCAGCAGGGTCTGCACCTGGACTTCGCTGAACCAGCCTTTCGGGAACAAAGGACGGATCGGACGATCCGTCAGGCGACACGTCAGGATTTCCTTTTCCGACGGACGGCCCTCCCGTTTGAAGTAACCTCCGGGGAAACGCCCTGCGGCGGAGGCCTTCTCTCGATAATCGACCGTCAAAGGGAAGAAGTCCTGCCCTTCCCTGGCCGTGTTGGCGGCACAGGCCGCGACTAGAATGATGGTTTCACCAAGTTGAACAGTAACCGAACCGTCGGCCTGTTTGGCGAGTTTTCCAGTTTCGATGTGGAGATCCTTACCGCCGATTGAGGCGGTTACTTTTGTAGCTGACATAGTTTAGTTTTACGGTTGTGACCCGTCAGCCGCGGAGGAACTTCAGTAAAGATCCGCAACGCGGATTCTTATTGAAATTTCCCCTGGCTAACGAATCGGTTGTTTTTGAGGCTGAAGTGAGCGGACGAAAACCATTTCCCATCCGCGGAAAAAATAAAGGGCCATCTGAATGGCCCTCGTAAACTTCCTAGCGGCGAAGATTCAACTTCTTGGTAATGCTTTGATAGCGGGTTCGGTCGGTATCGTGGAGATAATCCAACAATCGGCGACGCTGTCCCACCATTTTCAACAAACCACGGCGTGAGCTGTGGTCTTTCTTGTGTCCCTTTAAATGCTCGGTAAGTTCAGTAATGCGTTCCGTCAAAATCGCGATTTGCACATCGGCGGACCCTGTGTCCTTCTCATGCACCCGAAATTCTTCGACCAGTTTCGATTTCTGTGTTGCGTCCATAGTTCGTTCCGTCTTGCGACAAGAGGCCGGAGCATAGTGACCTGTAAGGCAAACAGCAATAGCTTTTTTTGCCTCATTCAGGCCAAAACAAGCCCTTTTCGACCGTTCTAAACTATTCCCTCACCCGACTATCCATCGTGATCGTCACCGGACCGTCATTGACCAGAGCCACGGACATCATTGCCCCGAATTCGCCGATTTTGACCGGTTTGCCGAGTTCAGCGGCCAGCGCACAGACAAACGTCTCATAAAGTGGGATGGCCGTCTCGGGCCGGGCCGCTCGCATGTAGGACGGCCGATTGCCCTTCTTCGTGCTCGCGTGGAGCGTGAACTGGCTAATCACCAGAATCTCGCCCGAAACGTCCTGAATCGACCGATTCATCTGCCCTGCTTCATCATCGAAGATTCGCTGACGAACCACCTTCCCGGCCAGCCACTCGGCATCTTCCCTCGTGTCAATCTCCTCGATGCCTACGAGAATCAACAATCCTCGACCAATCGCGCTCTTCAGCGCGCCACCAATCGTGACGCTCGCCTCGGTGACTCTTTGAATGACGACTCGCATGGCCGATCTTGCTCTGTGCTCTGTGCTCTGTGCTCTGTGCTCTGCAATGAATTCTTGTCAGCCATCTCGTCGGTCGCAAGTCCGATTTAGCGCAACCGAATGATTTCCCTGCTTGCCATTGGCTTCCGGGCATCATGCAATCCCGCCCATGTTCCCATATATCGCCCTCACCAAAGACAAATCGTGGCAACCTGGCCCCTACGAAGGCGTCGAGCTCATGCCGCTGCACAAGAATGAAACGACCGGGGGCGTCACGGTCCTGCGAAAATTCAAGGCGGGTGTCACCGTTCCCGCCCACATTCATCCGGAAGCCAATGAATGGGCGTATATTCTTTCGGGTGAATGGGTCGAGTCCGATGAGTCCTACACGGAAGGCACGCTATTCTTCGCGCCAAAAGGCCAAGCACATGGGCCCCACGTGGCAAAGACCGACGTGATCAGCCTGACGGTCTTTGACGGCCCGTTAACGATCGTGAATGCGGAGTGAACCACAAACCGTAGCAGCCGACGTGAGGAGGCTCCGATCCCGATCTCGACTTCGTTTACAAATGAGCCTCCTCACGTCGGTTGCTACCACTGAACGGGAAAACCCACCATCGGTGCCCCTTCAAAACTCCAGTTCGAAGAATTGATAACTGCTCTTCGACATCCCCATCCGCCGATAGACTTCCTGCGCGCGCTCGTTTTCCGATTCCACATAGAGGCGAATCCCACATACCGTTTCATCCTCCTTCGCCGCTGCCTTCACATGCGTGTAAAGCGCCCGATACACCCCCAGTCCGCGGCTTCCCTCCCGGACATAGACGCTCTGAATCCACCAGAACCAGGCGTTTCGCCAATCGCTCCATTCACGGGTGATCATCAACTGCCCAACGACGGCGTCAGCAGTTTCCGCGAGGTAGTAAACACCCTTCTGGCCATCCGCGAGTAGTGCCCTCACACCCTGAAGCACTCTTCCCCGATCGAGTTCCCGAGACTCCGTTTCACGAGCGAGACACAAATTGTATTCAGTCACAATTTCAGCGTCCTCGACTCGAGCAGCTCGTATGACAACGGGTAGTTCGTTCATCAACAAAGCATTCGTTAAGACTTGATATCCCGCAGGTTGAAGTGCGTGGCACCGATAATAAACACGGTCACGTTAATGCCCGCCAGAACACAGAATGATTCGACCATCTGCGCCCACGGTATCGGCCTGGCGAACACGAGCACCCACGATTTCAGGTGATAGGTCACCATGAAATCCTTGTAGTCCTCAAAAAATGGCAATTGCTCCATCACGGTAAATACAAAGAGGACTGACAAAGCCACAATCGTCGCGGCCGCCGGCTTGACGTTGAAGCACGAAAACATGAACGCCAGGCTCAACATCGTGCAGGCGTTCAGCACGAGATACACGTGGGCAATGCAGTAGTACTGAAATCCCACATCAGCCGTTAGCACACTGAAAACCCGCACGGGCCCGGGAATGAACACGAACATCCCGCCCCACGGAAACCAGAGCCGGGCGAAAAACAACGCCATTGCGCCAAGGGATGCCACCAGCGTCCCGGCAAAAATCACGCCGGCAATCCATTTTACCAGCAACAGTCGAGTGCGGGAAATCGGCCGAGCCAGGATCATGCGCAACGTCCCCTCCTCTGCCTCCTTCGCCACAATATCACCACCTATCAGGGTGACATACAATGGCATCAACAACGCAATCTGCGGAATCAGCATGATGAGCGCGACCGTCAGCGCGGTGATGTATTCCTGCCCGAAGAAGCCGTTACCATCGAGCATTCGGATCGTGAGGTTTCTCCACTTGGAAAAATACAGCCCCATCAAAACCAGATTCTGCGCCACGAGAAAAACGCCGAAGCCGAGATACGTGCGCTTCTTGCCGAAGAGCTTCCAGAGTTCACTTCTAAGCTGGAGAAAAAACATATTATTCACCGGTGACGCAAAACCGCAGATGAACCGACCTCGCCAACAATGGTGGGGCGAAGCTCCCGCTGAGCCCACTTCAAAGCCCCGGCTGGGGCGACAGAAACAACAAAGCGCACCAAGCGCCAACAAATACCAAACTGTTTTTTCGCAGTATGATTCACCATCCCAATTCAAACACCTTTCCCTTGTACGTCCATTCATCCGGCGTTTCGACCAATCCTTTCCGTACAGGGTTTTCCATCACATACATCCATTTGACGGAGCAATTCTCATCGTCCCGCAACCGGTGATGCCAACCACGCGACTGAAACTTCCACTCAGCATGATTGTGCCGGTGCCGAAACTGGCTCTTCCAATATTTTATCCAATCTTCGATCTCTATCGCAATTTCCCTCGGCG
This sequence comes from uncultured Verrucomicrobiales bacterium, assembly GCA_937893495.1. Taxonomy (GTDB): domain Bacteria; phylum Verrucomicrobiota; class Verrucomicrobiia; order Limisphaerales; family JAYPXF01; genus CALBIE01. The sequence continues at coordinate 10,053 of CALBIE010000475.1, forward strand.
CGACGAACGCATGAAGATAATCCGGCATCAGCAGGTAATCCCCTATCAACCACGCGGTAGCTTCGCGCCACGTCGCAACCAGTTTCTCTTGCACCTCGCCGTTCGCCAACCACGGCAATCCATCCCTGGTGTTCACAGTCAAAAAAACGCGCGTTGCACCGAGGGATTGAAGATGAACGCCAGGGGACGGATTGCGACGCCCGACGTGTTCGTCGGAGGGCGGAGATTGGGTTGTACGTTTGAAATCTCCCATTACTTTGATCAGGGCTCAGGTCCGAAGCCGGACTGGCCTTTCGCTTCTCCCCACCGGTGTTGGTCCATGAGACCAAGGTAAAACTTCTCCAGATCCTGTTCCTCTGGTGTGATTTCAAAAACCTCCAGATCGGCGGAAACTAATTCCTTAACAATCTGATTGGTTCCCTTCCCTTCCACGAGGGCAACCCGACAGCCATCCGCGGCTTCAGAAATCAAGCCGTTCTCCCGCAACAAGGCCGCAGCCTTCTCAAATTCATTCACCCGGAGCCGCACCCAGTTCTTCGTCTTTCCAATCTCGGCAACCTTGCCTTCAAATACTTTTTTTCCCTCACGAATCACGGCAATCTCCGTGCATAACTGCTGAACCTCGGTCAGCAGATGCGAGGACAACAGGATCGTCAGCCCGAGCTCGTCGCGAAGCCGTTGGATGGTCCGACGCATCTCGTGAATGCCCTCCGGATCCAGACCGTCGCTGGGCTCGTCGAGTATCAGCAATTCGGGATCCGGCAGCAACGCCTGCGCCAACGCGAGGCGCGTCCGCATCCCGTGCGAATAGGTCCGCACTTTGCCGCCCTCACGGCCCGTCAAACCCACCCAATCGATGACTTCATTAATCCGTTTCCGATCCGTCGGTCCCGTGTAATGGCACAGGATTTCCAGGTTCCGATAGCCGCTCAGGTAATCATAAAATACCGGCGACTCAAAAATGGCGCCCACCCGGCCCAACGCGCGGTTGCGCTGGCCGATGATATCGTGCCCGCAAATCGTGATTTCGCCGGACGTTGGCCACACCTGGCCGAGCATCATGCCGATGGCCGTGCTTTTCCCCGCGCCGTTATGCCCGAGCAATCCGAAGATTTCTCCCTTCCGAACATTGAGTTCGAGATCGCGGACGGCCCATCGTTGACCAAACCGCTTGCTCACACCCTTGAGTTGGATCATCTCGTCCCCTCCACTTCCAACAACTTCGTGATGTGTCCATCCGCATAGAGATAATTAATTTCTCTTCCGCCGCCTCGAGCGGCATGAAAATC
>CALBIE010000476.1 GCA_937893495.1 uncultured Verrucomicrobiales bacterium
GCTGCGGCTGGTCTGCGACACAGCCGCGCTCCGGGGGCAGTGTCAAGATGCGCCCCGTCAGAAGAGGTGCCGGACGGGGCCAGTTCAACCGTTGGCAGCGCCGCTGCCTGTCAAAAATGTAGCAGCCGACGTGAGGAGAATCCGAGCTCAAGAATAGTGCGGCATGAAACCCACGAACTCGCGTCCATCGGTGGCGGCGCGCCGAGGCGTGGGGCAGGTCTCCGACCTGCCGGTTGCGGCCTCTCTGAGGGCGCGACTCCCGGAAACGAAAGTGCGACTGGGTGTCTCCGGGGAACCAGAGGTTCCCCGAACCGGCGGGTCGGCCGCCGTCGCGCTGGCGCGCTATGGCGCGCCGCGGAAGACCCACCCCACATTTGGCAAACCGTTCGTTGACAGGCTTTGATCCCTTTAGTTTTTCAAAAGGGGTTTGAGCCTCCCGCCTTCGCTCAGCTACGGCGTGGCACGCGTTACCTCGGCTGCTACCAAAGATTGAGCTTTTCAACGGTCCGCTACGGCAAGGTTCGTTTTTCCCATTCCTCCTTGAGCTTCGCGACAACCTTTTCGCGGTCTGCCGGTAACATGGGAATCGGCCAGACCCAATCCAATGCCCGATCCCATCCCAGGAAAGGTGTCGATTTCCGCGGAGGAAACGGAGCGGTATCTCCACCCTGATCAACACCATCATCTCCGACTGACCACAGCCGATATCGGCCGTCAGTCAGCAGTTCGTACCGCAAAGCCGAACTTCCCGCCATCCAGTCCCGCGGGTTTTGGGCCAGAAACTTCGGGGTCAACTTCTCCAAATCGGACGGAAACCCACCGTGGAGAAGGCGAAATCGTTCCAGAGCAATGGCTGTCACCGCAATCTCCCGCCGAGTATCCATCGCAAATAATTTCAGGGTAAACAGGGCCAAACTCGGGGAGTAGCACTGAGAAAACGGATAGCTGCGCGGGATGTTGTGAAAGTAGCCAATCCATGCGGTATGACTGGAGGCACCCAACCCTCCGAGCCACGTTTTCATTCGCGTTCTGCTCCGCAATGCATCCAGTTCAATCTGGCTCTTTTCGATGAACCATTTGCCGTCGCTGAACGACGTTCCGTTTTTCCACGAGGCAATGGCAATCGAATCGCTGAAAGCGGCGAACGCATCGCCTGGCGACTGAAACAGTTTGCTTTTTGCCTCTTGAAATAAAGTATCGGCGCGCGGCAGATTGGTTCCGTATCGGCCGCTCCAGAATGCTTCTGGATCCGCGCGCAGTTTCTTCCATTCCTCCAACGCATCTACCCGTTCATACTCAAGAGCAGGGATTGCGGGTTTGATAAACTCCATGTGCTCCCATTGCTTTTGGAGTGCGGCCAACTCGGCATCTGACCATCCATCATTCTGCAACGATTCCCACAACGGCTCCAGCAGAATGGCACCGCAGGAAACTCGAATCAGGTGCGTTATGATTCGCCGTTCATCGCGCAGTTTGGCGACTGCCTCCGAGGCATCCGTCAGATGGGCCATCGCGGGTCGGCGATTCCCCCGGCTGAGGTCGAACAGGACGGTGTTTTTCGACAGCGTGATCGCGCCCTTGCACGCTGCCAGATTGGCCAAGAAACCTCGAATCGCATCGGTTGATTCGTATCCCAGCGTGATGAATCGATTGGTGACTGTCTGGTGAAGACTCTCCGCGAAGTCACGATTGCTCTCCACGAATGGCTCGATCTCCGCCCACATGTCTTCGACCCAGTCATTATTCCACCCGTTATAGGGCATTACCTTGACCTTCGTGGAAGCCAGCGCTTCGCCAATTGGAATGAGTTTTTTCCATTCGTGGGTCTCCCGGTGAACAATCATCCCCGCCGATCTGAACCGGCTCGGTGGATGCACAATATCGGCGGCAGCGGCGAAGAAAAGCGGTCCACCATTCTCGTTGGTCGGATACGGTTTCGGTGTCACCGCAGCGAGGGTAAGTTTCTCTCCTTTCGCCATCAGGTCCGCTTTGACCTGCTCAAACTCCTTCTCCGCCCGCGAATACTCATTCCAGACCTGTAATGCGATCAGCAGAGCGAAAATGCCAATCACCAATCCAAGTTGTCTGGCTCTGCGAGTGTTGAAGCGCATAAAGAACCTCCGGGAGGATCGGGTTTACCGTAACTTTCGAACCGCCTCGGGTATCCAGTTGATACCACCGGGTCGCGTTCAGCGTAAAGCCAGATTGTAGCCGCAAACCGTAGCGCTGGCTTCCCGCCAGTGCCAATCCGACAACGCTCACAATCTTTCGGCGACGATGGGCGATATCACCCGTTCAGCAATCGGGACGATCGCCCCACTTGTTAATCCCAAACTTCGCGATGGAATGGGGTGCGCGCCCGCCTCGGGCGCTGTTTTCTGCGCCCTCGCGGTGGGCCCGCGCGCACCAAAAAGTTTCGAACGTTTGTGGCAGTTCCGCGCGCAAACGCCTGGCCGCGAGGCGCGGCCAGCCACACCCGAGGCGGGTGTGCTCCCCGACTTTGGAATTCAGTTTAACCGCAAATTTCGGTTTTGTGCCCTTTGTGGTTCGCCCAACTGCGGCTTCAAGGATGACCCGGCGCTGGAAAGCCTCTCCCTCGTGCCACCGTGCGCTTCAGGTATTCCCTGAATTTGGGCTTCTGATTTCCCTGAGACCGACAGGGTTGATTGAATCCCTGCCGGTGGTGACAATGGCGAAGACACGAGCCTGGACATGCCTACCGCAGCCGAGACTCCCGATTCACTGACGCGGTCGTTGGATGATACGGACGTGAAACCGGTGTTGCTGATGATTGCCGACATCAGTGGCTATACGGATTTCATGGTGCGCAATGCCAAGTCACTTGCGCATGGGCAGGCGATCATTTCTCAACTGGTGGGTGAACTGCTGCGGGAGATTCGACTGCCACTGATCGTCGCCAAGCTTGAAGGTGACGCCATTTTTTTCTACGCCCGCAGGCTGCCGGGACCACGCGGTGCCGAGCACATGAACGTGTTGATGGGTGACAAGCTCGTCAGCTTTTTCGAGTTGTTCAGCCGCAAGGTCAACCAGATGGTCGCCACTACGACGTGCCGATGCCCCGCGTGTCAGAGCATGCGGGAGTTGCGCCTGAAGATTATTGTTCACAGCGGCGAGGCGGTGTTTCACCAGATGGGAAGGCACGAGGAACTGGCTGGCGTGGATGTGATTCTCCTTCATCGACTGCTCAAAAACTCGGTCGATGAGGACGAATACCTGCTGATGACCGAGGCGGCGCTCAACGACATCCGCCTCCCATGGCAAATCGAGCTGACCGAGGGTGAAGAATCGTATCCCGGCCTGGGCACCGTTAAGACGTTCGCGCTCGTTTTCGACGACAATGACAAGCCGTTGCAGGAGCGCTGCAACACGACCATCATTGAGCGACCGACGTTCTGGAAGAATCTGTGCAATGCCATGACGCTGTGGTTCAGCCAGTTCGGACTCCGCAATCGCCGCAAGAACCACTACCACCACCTGGAGTCGGAAAGCACCGCATTCGGGCGCTCGTTGCTCGCGGTTTTCACCATCCTGCTGACGCCCATTTATTTTCCCGTGGCGGTGGTGTTCAGCCTGAAGAATGCCATGAAGCAACGCCGCTCCCGCGCCGCGTTCACTTCCTGATCGAGAGCGATTCAACCGGCAGGACGGAGAGCCCGCAGTCTTCCTTGCCGATGGAATAGACCACGTAAAGTTTCCCCGCGTGCTCATGCGCGTATGGATAGGACCATTGCGGTCCTTTGGCGGATCCCTTGAAGCGCGGCGCCTCCGAACGGCCATGCCGAATGCGCCACATTTCTTTCAAACTGGTCCCGTCCGGTTCACTCACTGAGATGATCAAGGTGTCCCGATTGCGAAGATTGGAAACGAGGAACAACTGCCCCGTGCTGAGTTTGCCGAGATACGCCTTGGCGCGGGGCATCGGCAGGTTGGACGGCAACGCTTCTCGCCACGTAGCACCGAAGTCTTTGCTGCTGGAAACCCAGGCCACGCCGCGACCGCCGCGAATGACTGCCATGATCTGTTTGCCCACGTCCATCACGGTCGTCTCCGCGAAGGACGGTTGCAGCGCCGCTGGAAACGGAATCAGCACGGAGTTCCACTTGAGCAGATTGTCGCCGTCACTGATGGCCACGACGGGATAACCATCTTTGTCCTGTCCACCCGTGATGTAGTTGCCGTTCTTCATCCGCACCGGTTCGTCGTAAGGCCAGCAATTGGTCATCACGATTCCGCGGGATTCCCATCGGTCGGTTGCTTCGTTCAGCACGAACGCCTCAGCCTGCAATCCCGGGAACTTGCGTCCGGGAGTTCCGATGCCAAAGCGACAGCAAAACGCCCACAGCGTTTCCTGGTGCGACATCAACACGCCGTGGCTGTGACGCCCTTTTGTGGCAAAGCCGGGCGCAATCATTTCGAGCTCCGACCACGTCCGGCCATCGTCCTTCGACCGTCGCCCCTGAAGAGTTTCCCCGGCGCTGTTCTCGTCCACCGGACTATTGGCCCAGTTGGCGAAAAGCGTCCCTTTGTGGTGAATGATGGCGGCACCGTGCAGGAACTTGTATCCGTCCGCCGTCGCTCGCTGAATGGTGCTGTGCTCCACACCATGGACGAATGGGAGGTTTTTGGGCGCGGCAATTTTGCCGCCCGACCAGAGTTCAAACGTCGCCGGTTTCGGTAACGGGTGCGGAGCGGGAATCTCGGGGCCACCTGTGATGATCAGGTTGTCGATGAAATACCATGCCTCTTTCGCAATCCTTGTGCCGCTCACGAAATCGATTCCAGCGATCGGCAGTTGCGTGCGATAGGTCCGCATTGTTGCCGTTGGTTTTTCCGACAGCTCACGTGACCCCGGGGCAGAAATCCAGTAGTCGATGGCGTCGCTCTGCGAATCAATCACGGCACGCAGCCGATGCCAGATCGGCATTCGATCATCGGGTGAAGGTTGGATACCGGTGGTGATGACTTCCCAAGTTCGCGATGCCCCGTCGTACTGACGCAGAGCCCCGCCCTGAACGCACAAGTTGAACTGACTGGCGTCTCTCCCGTCGGGATCGTGCGACCAGAGATTCATGGAACGTCCCATTCCTTTCGAAAACGCAAAATCGAACTCAATCGCGATGCGTTTTTGTGGCTCGGAAAAGTTTTTCGAAAACGCCACCCAGCCGGAGGCCGGCGAACGCACTCCCCGCAGGATCGCGTTTCCATTCGGAAGACGGACGGTTCGGACTTCCGGCGCGCGCGAGGCGTCGAACGCCGTCCAGCCACTCGACGCGTCCAGGTGGAACTCATCGAATCCGGTTCGAAGCAACACCACGCGCTCGGCCACGGCGGAAAAGATTCCGGCGCAGGCGACGATTCCGATAACAGGCAGACGAATCATGAAATTGGTTGGAGAGTCCGGGGAGCGGTACTGAGCGGCAAGAAAAATTCGGACTCGGTGGGAATTACGGATTCAGCCAGAGTACCGAAATAGAAAGGGGAGCGCGACCGCCTCGGGCGCTGTTTTCCGCGCCCTCGCGGAAAACCCGCTCGCACCAAAAAGTTTCGAGCGTTTGTGGCAGTTCCGCGCGCAAAGGGCTGGCCGCGAGGCGCGGCCAGCCACACCCGAGGCGGGCGTGCTCCCCTGCTTCGGAATTCGGGTTCGACGGATCACCCTTCACAGATCGGGAAACTCGCTCCACACCGAAGCCAATCGCGTCCGCCTGCACCCGGAGAATGTGAACGACTACCAACGAGTTGGGGCATCGCACTTTCTTGCAAATGCCGGAATGGGTCTAAAGGCGGCGCTTAGCCTGAAAAAATCATAGAGGATCGAAGGGAGAGGCGGGAAGAGCGTCTGA
>CALBIE010000477.1 GCA_937893495.1 uncultured Verrucomicrobiales bacterium
GCCGGATTTCTCGATATGGCCTCGGATGATTACATTTATCAAACGCTGAAACATGGCCGACGCGGCACGCCGATGAAGTCGTTTCTGGGGTCGGAAGGTTTGGCCAATCTCAACGAAAAAGATGCCCACGATATCATCGCGCACATCCGCACATTGCCCAGTAAACAGAAGACCGCCGCGACAGGTGGAGCCGAATCATTTGAATAATCCGGAAACCAGTAACTCGCGCTAACCAATACCGAATATGAAACGCAGAAAATTCCTCAAAGGCATGGCCGCCGCAACCACGGTGGGTCCCTACGTTACCCAAACTGGCTGGGCTGTTCCTGGCGACGGCATCAAACTTGAACACACCGCCGCGCCGACTGATATCCTGTCGGCGTGTCCGTACTGCGGGGTGGGTTGCGGCACGATCATCAAGACGCAGAACGGCCGCATCACTAATATTGTTCCGGACAAGGATCATCCGACCAATCGGGGTCTGCAATGCATCAAGGGATTGACCAGCGCCGAAGCAATTTATGTCAACCGCCTCGACAAACCGCTCATTCGCAAGGATATGTCCGACCCGTTGCGCGGCCATGTGTCAAAGACGAAGGGATCGTATGACCCGAGCCTGTTTCGCGAGGCGACGTGGGAGGAAGCCGAGGAACTGATCGCCGATCGCATCGCGGAAATCGTCAAGAAGGACGGCGGGAACGCTGTTGGGCTGTACGGTTCCGGCCAGCTCTCGCTCGAGGGCCAGTATCTGGAGAACATGTTCATGAAGGGCATCCTTGGCTCGAACACCATCGAGGCCAACGCCCGCATGTGCATGACGTCCGCCGTTACGGGCTACATCAAGTCGCTCGGTTCGGACACGCCACCGACCTGCTACGAGGACGTCGAACTCGCCGACATGATTTGTTTCTGGGGCCACAACGCCCGCGGCGCGCACCCGATCCTCTTCTGGCGCGTGGCGGATTACAAGTCGCGCAAGGACATCCCAACGCTTGTCGTTGATCCGCGACGCACGGGCACGGTCATGGGCCTGGAAGAGATTGATCCGGCAAACAGTTATCATTTCCCGACCATCAACGGCGACATCTCCATCCACAACGCGCTCGCGTATGCGTTGATGGAACGGCATCCGGAAACCATTGCCTGGGATTTTCTGAAGGGCCACACCACCGGCTGGGAAAAGTATGTCGAGGAAGTGAAGAAAGGCTATCGCCCGGAGGACGTGGAGGACCGAACCAAGATTCCCGCGGCCGAGATTTACAAGGTCGCAAAGGTCTGGGCTGAAGCGACGATGAAAGGTCGTGCGCGCGGCAGCGGAGGTGTGCTCTGCATCTGGGGCATTGGTTACAACCAGCACCTGCACGGCCAGCACAACACCATGAGCCTGGTCAACCTGCTGGCGCTCACCGGCAACATCGGCCGGCCCGGTTGTGGACCGCACTCGCAGACCGGCCAGCCCAACGCGATGGGTGAACGCCTCACCGGCGGACTCACCGGCCGCCTGCCTTTTAACATCGGCCTCAATGACGCGAAACACCGCAAGTGGTGCGCTGAGAACTGGGGTATTCCTGTCGAGCGACTTGATGCGACCTCCAAGCTGCAGAACACCGGCATGGCGATCGGCATGATGGAGCGCGCGCTCAAGGGTGACGTGAAAGCGATGTTCCTCATCTACGCGACGCACATCGATCTGCCCGACGCCTACAATCTTTCGCGACCCGCGCTCACGAAGATGTTCACCGTCGTCCAGGAAATCTACAAGGACGCCCCGAACAATCTCTATGCCGACGTCATCCTGCCCGCCGCGACCTGGGGCGAATGGGTGGGTGGTATTTACGTGCAATCGGAGCGCCGCCTCTACGTCTGCGACGGCACTGGCAATCCCGTGAAGGGGTGCCGCCCCGACATGGATATGGTGATCGACAAGATGAAGCTGCTCGCGGAGCGCCTCGGGCTTGATCCGAAAAAGGTCGCACCCTACGAACGCAAGGCCAACGGTTTCTACGATCCAGAGGAAGTGTTCCGCGATTTCTGCAAGGCATCCAAAGGCACGGATGCGGATCTCTCCGGCATTCTCGAAGTGGAGAAGGAAACCGGCAAATCGCCCTATCAACAGATTCGCGACCTGCGGGGCATCCAATGGCCCGCGCCAACAGCTGCGATTGCGAAGGCCGGTGGCACGAAACGCCGTTACATGGGGCAGGAGGAATATTGGCCGGACAAGCCTTACGGCGAATTTCGGCACACCGATGGCAAAATGCATTTTCACATGTGCCATCAGGATTACTCGCAGTATCGCGAGGTCACCGATGAGCTTTCAAAGGTCGGAACGGTGCCGAACTACCACATCACGGATCACATGGACCTGCTGATCAAGGCCCGCGATATGGGACTGACACCCGAGCTTCCACATGGCGAATTTCTGGGCAAAAAGGTCGGCAGTGTTCCGAAGGACAAATACCCCTTCTGGTGGGCGACCGGCGTGGTCTATGAACACTTCCACACCGCCAAAACCATTCGCGCCGGCACGACGAAACAGCTCGTGCCCGAGATGTATGTCGAGATGCATCCGGACGACGCCCGGGAACTTGGCGTGAAAGATGGGCAATGGGTGCGCGTCGTTACGCGGCGCGGTGAAATTGAAGCGCGCGTTTCAGTGGGCCTCGATTCCATCGTCAAACCGGCCCGCAACACAGTGCCTAAAGGCTTCCTGTTCAGTCCGTGGAATCTTTCCGTCGCCGACTCGGCCGACCCGAAGAAAAACAAATGGCTGGCCAACGGCACAACCCATCGCGCATTCGATCCCGTTAGTGGTCAGGCGGATTTCAAAAAATGCGCCGCGCGAGTGGAATTGATTTGAAGATTCCGATGAAATTCCAATCTTCGAGATCCAGTATCAGCGACAGCACTCGCGTCGTACTGATCGGAGATTGGAATTTGGAGCCTTTGTCGAGTTTGAGTATTGAAGCCCGGAGTTTCTCCTCATGATCGACTTGCGTAACAAACTGATGAAGCGCGGGGCGTTCCTCCGCGCTTTTTTCATCGGCGCGCTGGTTCCCTTTCTGTTGCCGTTGATTGAAAGGTTTGCGCCGCGCACATCACGCCTGCGTCGCTTCCTGCGGCCGCCGGGCGCGCTCGCGGAAAAGGAATTCCTCGATGCCTGCATCGGTTGCGGGCAATGCGCGAATGTTTGTCCCAACAAATGCATTTCCCTCTATGGCCTCGAGGCCGGCCTCGAGAATCTCGCCACGCCAAAAATCAGCGCGCGCGCCAGGGGCTGCATTCTCTGCATGGCCTGTACGCAGGTATGTCCCACTGCAGCACTGCAGAAACTAGAACCTACCGAGGAAGGAAAACGTGCGGTCAACATGGGGGTTGCCGTTGTCTCCACGGACGTTTGCTATTCGTACGCGGGTCGAACCTGCGGCGTTTGCTACCGCGCCTGTCCGCTCCCCGGCAAAGCGATGCGTCTCGGATTGATGGAGACCCCTATTATCAACGTGGACGAATGCGTCGGCTGCGGGTTGTGTGAACAATCCTGCGTCCATATGCCTCAGGCCATTCGCGTCATTCCGATTGCTGAGTGGGATCCCGTCCGTTGGCAGCGGGATCAACTTCCGCTGCCGCCATCACCTTTCGCACCGAAGCCAGATCCGGTGAACTCGAAGAATGAATCGGCGTGAATTCATTCAAATTTCGTCAAAAGTCGCGATTACGGGGACAGCCTCGGCAGCGGGGCTGGGAGCGCTGGGCCTGTCGCTTCAGTCGCGTTCATTGACTCGCTCCAATCTGGAGTCAACGCCCGTGTTGCGGCCGCCGGGTGCGCACGCTGAAGGGCAGTTTCTGGCACAATGCATTCGTTGCACGCGTTGCCAGGACGCGTGTCCTGTCGGCTGCATCAGGCTCGCCGGACCCGATGATGCCGCGCCATTAGGAACCCCGTTCATCGATGCCTCATCGAGTGCCTGTATCCTGTGCCTTGATTGCACGACGAGTTGTCCGACTGAAGCGCTACAACCGCTCGTGGAAAAGAAGGACGTAAAGATGGGGATCGCCGTCGTGGACGAACGCACTTGTGTTTCTCATAACGGTACGGGGGTCTGCGGGGCGTGTCATACTGCTTGTCCTTTTCGCAATTTCGCCATCCGACAAGGATTGCGAAACGCCCCGACTGTGAACCCTGAATTTTGTGTCGGGTGCGGTCTGTGCGAGGAAGCCTGCATTCTTAAAGGCACCAAGGCCATTCGGGTGTTTTCAGGGAGGAGTGCCTCATGAAACCGACTGTTCAATGGTTGCGCAAATCGGTCCAGTTGCTGGTGCTGGCCTTCGTTTTGGCGGTGCCATTCCTGATGCAATACCGGGTGTTCCTTGAAACGAATCAAATTGAAACTATCCGCACAAGGGAGAAGAAATCGGTGGCAGATCGGATCGTGATTTTACTGGACGAACGCTTTCGCGGCTCGACGGCAGCAGATCTTGCAAGCGCCACGGAGAACCGAATAGCCACCCTGGACAAGTTGCGCAGAATTCGGGGCAATCACTGGTCAGTGCAACTTTTTGGAGTGTCGCTTATTGACCCGTTAGCTGTTCTGGAAAGTTTTTATGCCAGCGGCACACTGACCAAAACGCTGATCATCGGCTTGTTAATTCCGGTCATTGCCACGCTGCTGCTCGGACGTTTTTTCTGCTCGTGGATTTGCCCGGCCGGATTGCTTTTTGAGATTACGGACAAGATCCGAACGATTCTCAACCACCGGCATGCAGTGCATGGATTGACGTTCTGGCGCGGAAATAAGTACGTGCTACTCGTAGTCGGTCTCGCAATGTCGGCAATTATTGGCCTGCCGTTGCTTGGGTATATTTACCCTCCCGCGCTCGTCGGCCGTGAAAGTCATCGGATGATCGATTTTCTTTTTGCGAGTTCGGTGTCGGGTATTGCAATCACGGGAGCTACGGTCGTCCTGGTTGGAATCGTTCTGTTTGAAGTGTTTGTCTCGCGGCGCGCATGGTGTCGTTATTTCTGTCCCGGCGGCGCGCTTTACAGTGCGCTGGGGCTGCGGAGGGTTGTCAGGTTACAGAATCAGACGGATATCTGTACTCAATGTACCGATTGCATTCCCGCCTGCCCGATGGGGTTGAATCCAATGAAGAACAATTTCGGACCCGAATGCGATTTGTGTCTGGAATGCAGCAGTGTCTGCCAGAGTCGCTCGCTTTCGCTGAAACTGGCTTTGACGGACCACACCGTTGGAACAAAACAGTCCACGCAATCATGAAATCCGGACGCACGTTGTTGGTTCTCTCGATTGTCTCGCGACTGGGCGTGGTGTTGCTACTCTGCATTCTTGCCCTCTTGACCGAGTACAACAATCTCAAACTTGGTTACAACAACTCGCGACTCGTTGAACTCAGTTCAGGTCCGCTCGCCCGTGTTTTTTACGAAACAGCCGATGCCTTTTTCAATCGTTTCGAGGAACCGCTGCAAGTTGCTCAGTCTAGCGGCGGTATGACCTGGTCCATTCGGTTAATGGGCGTTCCCTTCACCGACCCGGTCGCTGCACTGTCCGTGTTGACCGCGAATCATCGTCTGGAAACCGGTTTCGT
>CALBIE010000478.1 GCA_937893495.1 uncultured Verrucomicrobiales bacterium
GACATAGACATGTTTGCCCATCGACATCGCCAGCATCGCGGCCGGGAAGTGCGTGTGATCCGGCGTCACGACAGTCACCGCGTCGATGTCCTTGCCGGCTTTCTCCAGCATCACGCGGAAGTCTTTGAACCGCTGAACGCCCGGAAACCGGGCGAGCATTTTCCCGAGACGACGCTCGTCGAAATCCACGTCGCAAAACGCTACCGGACTCGCCTTGTCGCCCCCACAGACACCGGGAATCACACCGCCCGCGCGTCCCCCGATGCCGATGCAGGCGAGGTTGACCCGCTTGCTGGGTGGCAGTTTGCCATCCGCCGCCCGCCCTGTGGCGAGATAAGAGGGCAGAAAGGTGAAGCCGAAACTGGCGACGGCCGAGTTCTTGAGGAAGTCGCGACGTTGGATTTTTTTCATAATTGATCGATTGAAATTGAGGATTTGAAAAAGACTCGGAAAAAAATTGATGCGGCTTAAGGCAACTCTGCCAGTTTGATATTTCGAAAATCCACCGACATGACCCAGCCGCCGTGCAACTGAATGCCAAGCGGTCCTTCATCAATCGCGCCATCGGATTTATACGTCATGACCTGTTTGCCTTGCAGCCAGACGGTATATTGCTTCCCGACGGCCTTGATCTTCATCGTGTTCCAATCTTTCGCCTTCAACAACTCTGCCACCCCTTTGGCCTCGATCGGGTAACCCTTGCCCGGAATGTACGGCGAACCGGTCATATCCCGCTTGAGCGATCCGGAGATGCCAATTTGAATCTGATCCTTGTCGTTGCGAATGTGGATGCCCGTATCAATCACCCCTTCACCGAAACGGAAGTCAAACTCCATGACGAAGTCGCGATAGCTCTTTTTCGTCCACAGAATCGATCCTTTCTTGTCCGGCCCGTTCTTGACTTTGAGGATTCCGTCCGCCGCCGAGTACCAGCCTTTTTCCTCATTGCCGTCCGGCGCTTTCCATCCGGCAAGATCTTTTCCGTTGAAAATTGGTTTGGGCTTCGGATCCGCCTGGACTGAAACCGAGAGCACGAAGGTAAGCACCGCGAGGGACGGGAAAAGTTTGTTCATGGAGCAGAGTGGAATGCGGGTGAGCATCGATTGCAAGCCTTTGCTCAGGGTCTTGCGCCGCATGGCATTCGAACAGCCGGGCCGACTCCTTTATCGCGCGGGAGCATCGGAAACATGGGGACCACCTCGCTCGTTAAAGGAGTTCAATCTCGTAACAGGACTTTTTCCCGGACCCATCGCGATGGTTCGCTGCGAAATCTGAACAGTCCTTTCGGGCATCGGAACTTCGGCATGGTCGCCCGTGATCAGATCCGCATAAAGTGGGTTTTGTGAGGGTCGATTGACAGTTTGCGTTAAAACCACTCTAATATACCCACTTGAATAGCGGTTGAACGAGCATCGTCGGTTTGAATCACATGACGTTGAAGTCAATATTTGAAAGCTGAACCCGCTTTTCGAAAACCGGCATCCGCCGGCGCTGATTAAACAACCCTCGACAACTCTTCCCATGACAACTGAATCTGCAAACAATGGTACCTGGATCGCCGATCCCGCTCATTTCCGGAGTCCTAAAGGCATGGCCCGCCGTAACTTTCTACAGGTCGGCGCCACCGCCGGCCTTGGCCTGACTTTGGGCGACCTGTTTCGTTTCCAATCCCGGGCGGACATCAAAAGCTACGAATCCAAGGAGGGCAAGGCCAAGAGCATCATCCACATTTTCCTGCCGGGCGGCATGGCGCATCAGGAATCCTTCGACCCGAAGCCTTACGCTCCGATCGAATATCGTGGCCCGCTCGGAACGGTGAAGACCAAGCTGGACGGCGTCTTGTTCAGCGAAAGCATGCCCAAAACCGCCGGCATTGCCGACAAGATCACGGTTTGCCGATCGATGAGCCACGGCGAGGCTGCTCACGAGCGAGGCACGCACAACATGTTCACCGGCTACCGGCCCAGCCCGGCGCTTTCGTATCCCTCCATCGGCTCGGTCATCTCCCACGAATTCGGCCCGCGCAAGAATATGCCGCCGTATGTGTGTGTGCCCAGCCAGCCGAATGAATTCGCGGGCAGCGGCTACTTGAGCTCGGCGTACGGACCGTTCTCCCTTGGTTCCGATCCGGCCAACGGCAATTTCCAGGTCAAGGATCTCAGCCTGCCGGGCGGTCTGAGTAACGACCGTTTCGAGTATCGCAAAACGATGCTCCAGAGTGTTGATGCGCATTTCCGGAACCTCGAAAAGTCCGATGCGTTGAACGCCATGGACACGTTTTACCAGCGGGCCTACGCGCTCATCAGCTCCAAAGAAGCGCGGGAGGCATTCAATCTCAAGGCCGAGCCCGACGCGGTGAAGAACGCTTACGGAAAAAACTCCGCCGGAATGCGATTCCTGATGGCGCGCCGCCTCGTCGAAGCCGGCGTCCGGATGGTTTCAGTGACCTATGGCGGGTGGGATCACCACGACAACATCGCCAACGCGATCCGCGGCCAGATGCCGTCCTTTGATCAGGCCTTCGCGATGCTGATCAGCGACCTTGAGCAACGCGGTCTGCTCGATTCCACGCTTGTGGTCGTCAGCAGCGAATTCGGCCGCACGCCCAAAATCAACAAGACCAGCGGCCGAGATCACTGGCCGAAGGTGTTCAGCGTCGTACTCGCCGGTGGCGGCATCAAGAAGGGCACAATTTACGGTTCCTCCGACGCTACGGCCTCGGAACCGGATGAAAAACCGCTTTCGGTCGAGGATTTTGCCACGACGATTTACCATCAATTGGGCATCGTGGCTGACAAGGAGCTCATGGCACCCGGCGACCGTCCGATTGAAATCGTGGACGGCGGCAAGGTGGTCAAAGATCTCGTCGCCTGACCCTCCGACCTGATGAACATCCTCAAGCCCGGCTCACTCTTCGCCCTGTTTACGGGACTGGCCGCAACGTTGCAGGCCGCCTCCCCGACTCTGTCGCTGGTCATGCCGCGCGGCGGCCAACGCGGTACGGAAGTGGAGGCCGTCTTTTCGGGTGCCCGGTTGGGCGAGGCGCAGGAGATTCTGTTCTATGACCCGGGCATCACGACCGTTTCGTTGAACTCGACCAATGCGACGCAGCTCAAGGCGAAGCTGAAGATTGCGCCGGACGCCCGACTGGGTTCCTACGTGGTTCGGGTTCGCACGGTGGACGGCATCACGGAAGCGCGCACCTTCTCGGTCGGGCAATATCCGGTGGTCGAGGAAAAGGAACCCAACGGCGATTTTGAGGCACCCCAAAAGATTACCCTGAATACCTCCGTCCACGGTGTCGCGAACAACGAGGATATTGACTATTACCTTGTCGAGGCAAAGAAGGGCCAGCGCATCACTGCGGAAGTGGAGGCGATGCGTCTGGGTTCGGCCCTCGTGGATTGTTACGTGGCCATTCTCGACCTGAAGCGCTTCGAACTGGCGGCCTGCGATGATTCGGCCCTCGCGCTGCAGGATCCGTTTGCCTCCGTCATCGCCCCCGAGGACGGTTCCTATGTCATCGTCGTACGCGAAAGCAGCTACGCCGGCAATGGTGGCAGCCGCTATTGTCTGCATGTCGGGGAAGCCCCGCGACCGACGATTGTTTATCCCGCCGGCGGTCAGGCGGGCACGGAGATTGAGGCGAAACTCATCGGCGACGTCCGGGGCGACCTGACCCAAAAAATCAAGCTCCCGGCGACGGCGGTCGGCGACCATGATTACTATCTGGTGCAGGCTGGCCAGTCCGCGCCTTCACCGAACAAATTGCGCGTGGTCGCGTTCGGCAACGTACTCGAAGCGGAACCCAACAACGGTGCCGCCGAAGCCACGAGGACCGAAGCGCCGCTGCCGCTGGCTTTCAACGGGATCATTGAAAAGGCCGGTGACATTGACTTCTTCCGTTTCAAGGCGGTCAAAGGCCAGAAGTTCGAGGTCCGTTGTGTGGCGCGCGGCATTCGTTCGCCACTTGATCCGGTGATGACACTTCACAACGCCGGCGGCGGACAAATCGCCGCCAACGACGATTCCGGCGGACTGGACAGCTTCATCAATTGGACCGTGCCGGCCGACGGCGAACACCTTGTCGCCGTGCGCGATCATCTCGGCAAGGGTGGTCCGGAGTACGTTTATCGGGTGGAGTTCACACCCGTGAGTGCCGACCTGAGCCTGGCCATTCCCGAATACGCGCGCAACAGTCAGGAACGCAATGCGGTGTCCGTGCCACGCGGCAACCGGTTTGCCACCCTGATTCGGGTCACCCGCTCAAACTTCGGCGGCGATGTCATCTTGAATGCTCCCGAACTGCCGACTGGAGTCACGATGAGCACTGACGTGATTGCCGGCAATGTGAACGATGTGCCTGCGGTGTTCGAGGCCGCGACCAATGCACCGTTGGGTGCCAGACTGATCCAGTTGCCCGGCCAGCACGCGCAAAACAAGGAGATCACCGGGGGATTCCAGCAGACGCTCAACCTCATTTACGGCGCGCCAAATAACACGGTCTATTATCGCGAGACCGTGGATCGCATGGCCCTGGCGGTAACCGAGGAAGTGCCGTTCAAGATTTCCGTCATCGAACCCAAGGTGCCGCTGGTGCAGAACGGCACCATCAATCTCAAGGTGGTTGCCCAACGCAAGGAAGGGTTCAAGAAGCCTATCAAGCTGCGAATGTTGTGGAACCCGCCAGGCATCGGTTCACAAAACGAAGTCACCCTCGGCGAGGGACAGACCGAGACCACCTACACGCTGAACGCCAACGGCGGCGCCACGCCACGCATCTGGAAGATTGCCATTCTGGCCTCCAGCGACGCCGGCAAGGGGACGGTGTGGACGTCCTCGCAACTCACCAGCCTGACCGTGGACAAACCGTTTCTCTCGCTCCAAATCCCGATGGCCGCCACCGAGCAGGGCAAACCCACCGCAGTCCTGTGCAAACTTCAACAACTACAGCCGTTTGAAGGTGAGGCGACCGTTCAATTGCACGGCATCCCGCCCAAGGTGACGATTAGCGAGAACCCGCTGAAAATCACCTCCACCAACCAGGAAGTCATCTTCAACGCCATCGTTCCCACGAACGCCCCGGTCGGCCAGCACAAGTCACTTTTCTGCCAGGTCATCATCTGGAAGAATGGCGAGCCCATCACCCACAACGTCGGTGGCGGCGGTGTCTTGCGCATTGATTCGCCTCCACCCCCAAAACCGACCGCACCCGCACCAGCCAAGCCAGTGGTCGTGGCCCAGGCCGCACCCAAGCCGGCAGCGCCTCCCAAAGCCGCGCCCCCAAAACCGCTTTCCCGTCTTGAACAACTCCGGCTGCAAGCCCGGGAAGAAGCTGCAGCAAGATCCAAATAGCGCCTTGCGACGCTGCCGGACCGCTTTCCGATTGCCGGCCACGTTGATGCCATGAAAAAACTGTTACCCATCCTCTCCCTGTTGTTGGCGGCCCTGACCATGGACGCCAATGCCGCCCGCGAACTGGTGAAGGTCGAAGTCTTTCCGACCGACGTGACCCTGCTCCATGCGCGTGACCGGCAGAACCTGATCGTTCAGGCCACCTACAACGATGGCGTCACTCGCGATATCAGCGCCGAGGCCAAATACACGTTCGGCAATCCGGCGCTGACCAAAAAGACCGGCAACCTGATCACCCCGGTCGCCGACGGTGGAACGGAACTCAAAATTGAATTCTCCGGCCAGACTTTGACCGTGCCAGTAATCGTGAAGGACGCGACGAAGGAACGCCCGGTCAGTTTCAAGAACGACGTCATGCCCATCTTTTTGCGGACCGGCTGCAACACCGGCTCCTGTCACGGTGCCGCGCGAGGCAAGGACGGATTTCGCCTGTCCCTGTTCGGTTTTGATCCCGATGGTGACCACCACCGCATCACACGGGAATTCGCCCTCCGCCGGGTCAATCTCGCACTGCCTGATGAGTCGCTCATGATGCTCAAAAGCGCCGGAAAGGTGACCCACTCCGGTGGCAAACTCTTTGCGGAAGGCGACGAGGAATACCAGACCATGTCCCGCTGGCTCACGGCCGGCGCTCCCAACGATCCAGCCGACGTCATTACGCCGGTGTCCATGGAAATACTGCCGCGCCAGGCCGTTCTGGAAGGGAACGGTGCCATGCAGCGCATGACCGTTCGCGCCACCTATTCCGATGGTACCAAGCGCGATGTCACCAGCCTCTGCCTGTTTCTCTCGAACAACGACACTTCAGCCAGGATCGACAAGAACGGCCTCGTTACCGCCGGCCAGCGCGGCGAAGCATTCGTCATGGCCCGCTTTGCGACGTTCACCGTCGGCTCGCAGGTCATCGTCATTCCAAAGGATTTGAAATACGAATGGCCGAACGTCCCCGAGAACAATTACGTGGACACACTCGTGTTTAACAAACACAAGAAACTGCGCCTCCTCCCCTCGGGCTTGTGCAGCGACGAAGTGTTCCTCCGCCGTACGTTTCTTGACATCACGGGAACGCTGCCCACGGCGGCCGATTACGACCGCTTCATGGCCGACCTGAGCAGCGGAAAGCGCGACACGCTGGTGGACGAGTTGCTCACCCGGAAGGAGTTCATCGAAATCTGGGTTATGAAGTTTTCGGAATTGCTACAGATCCGCAGCGACGGAAACCAGCGCATGAGCTACAAGTCCACCCTGCTCTACTTCAACTGGCTGAACGAAAAGCTCGCTGCCAACGTGCCGATGAACGAGATCGTGGCCGAACTGCTTTCAGCCACCGGCGGCACGTTCAGCAACCCGGCCAGCAACTATTATCAGGTCGAACAGGACACCCTTAAGATCAGCGAGAACGTGGCCCAGGTTTTCATGGGCATGCGAATGCAGTGCGCCCAGTGCCACAACCATCCATTCGACCGCTGGACGATGAACGACTACTACAGCTTCGCCGCGTTCTTCAGCCAGGTGGGCAGGAAAAATGCCGAGGACCCGCGTGAGAAAATCATCTTTAACTCCGGCGGCGGCGATGTTCGTCATCCGGTGGGCAACCGTGTCATGCAGCCGAAGTTTCTCGGCGACGAAGTGCCCGACGTGAAGGGCAAGGATCGCCGAAAGGTGCTGGCCGAGTGGCTCGCCTCGCCGAAGAATCCGTACTTCGCCCGCAACCTCGTCAACCTCGTGTGGGCGCATTTCCTCGGACGCGGCATCATTGAACCGGTGGACGACGTGCGCATCAGCAATCCGGCGGTGAATCCCGAATTGCTCGCCGAACTGGCGCGGCGCTTCACTGAATGCAATTACGATTTCAAGAAACTCGTGGCGGACATCTGCAAATCCCGCGTGTACCAGCTCTCGACCCAACCGAACGAGAGCAATGAACTCGACACTACGAATTATTCACACGCTCATGTCCGCCGCATCCGCGCCGAAGTGCTCCTCGATATCATTTCACAGGTGACCGATACGAAGAACAAATTCAAGGGACTGCCGCTCGGCGCCCGGGCGGTGCAGATCGCCGACGGCAATGTGAACACCTATTTCCTCACCACCTTCGGCCGAGCGAAACGCGACA
This sequence comes from uncultured Verrucomicrobiales bacterium, assembly GCA_937893495.1. GTDB lineage: Bacteria > Verrucomicrobiota > Verrucomicrobiia > Limisphaerales > JAYPXF01 > CALBIE01. The sequence goes on from CALBIE010000478.1 coordinate 7,535, forward strand.
CGGTTTGTTCCTGCGAGGTGGTCATGGAGCCCAATCTCTCCCAGGCTCTTCACCTGCTGCTTGGCGATACGCTCAACACCCGGGTACCGCAGGGTGCCGTGGTGGCCAAGTCGCTCAAAGACGGAAAAACTCCGGAACAAGTGATCGAAGATCTTTACGTGCGATCCGTGACGCGCCGACCGACTCCCGCGGAACTAAAGGATTTGACCGCCAAAATCGCCACCCAACCAAACAAACAACAGGCGCTCGAGGACCTCTTCTGGGCGCTGCTCAACGCGAAAGAGTTCGTGTTCAACCACTGAGCAGTTTGAACCACGAACATACACGAATGACTGACAGGCCGGCCGCTCCTTTGCCTGCAACAATCACCCCGAACGTCCTTGTTCGTGTGAGCGCGGAGACTTCAATCATCGAAATCCGAACTCCACGGCAGATGCGGATTTCACGCTCCGACGGCCGCGGTCCCTTCGCAACATGTTCATTCGAACCACGATCCTGCGGAACATTGCCGTGGCGACGAGGACCCAGGAATTACGCCACTTCGTACCACAACGACGCAGCGTCTTGTCACGACGGCAATGCCTTGGGGAGCGCACCCGTCTCGGGTGCCGGCTTTCGCGTCCTCGCGGAAGCCCCTTGCGGCTGGCGCATGAATGGAAGCTCTCGATGGGAGACCAACGGCCTCGTTAAACCGAACGCCTCACAGTCTTTGGCGAGGACGCCAAAGACTGCACCCGAGACGGGTGCGCTCCCCCTAAATTACGACCGCGCCACTTCGTGCTTGTTCGTGTCTATTCATGGGTGACTCTTTTCTTACGGAATATGTCGAAACTTACCATTGCCCTCATTCTCTGTGGCGCGGCCGCTTCCGCGCCGGCCGCCGCCCTCCCCGACAAGGTCACCTATGATGACCATGTGGTGCCACTGCTGCGCAACCACTGCTTCAACTGTCACAATGCAGAGAAAAAAAAGGCCGACCTCGAACTCTCGAGTTACAACGGCGTGATGGCCGGTGGTGGCAGTGGCAGTGTGGTGGCGGCGGGCGATGCCTCCGGCAGCCTGCTCTGGAAACTCATCAATCACCTTGAAGAGCCCTTCATGCCGCCCAAGGCCCCCAGGTTGCCAGACGCGGAGTTGGCGGTTTTCAAGAAATGGATTGATGGCGGACTTCTCGAAAACTCCGGCTCCAAAGCCATCGTTGGCAAGAAGCCGAAAATCGACCTTACCCTTTCCGCACCGACCACGGGACGCCCGAGCGGCCCTCCCCCGATGCCCAATGGCGATTTGCTGCTGGAGCCCCTGGTCCGCGCGGCGAAACCCGGAGCCGTCGCCGCAGTCGCAACCAGTCCGTGGGCGCCGCTCGTCGCCGTCGCGGGCCAAAAACAGGTCATCCTCTACCACCTCGACACTCTGGCCATTGAAGGCATCCTGCCGTTCCCCGAGGGTTTTCCCTACGTCATTAAATTCAGCCGCAACGGTCAGTTGCTGCTCGTCGGGGGCGGCGTCGGCGCCAGGATCGGCAAGGTCGCCCTCTACAATGTCATCACCGGCAAACGCATCACTGAAATCGGCGACGAATTCGATTCGGTGATTGCGGCGGATATTTCCCCGGATCAATCGCAAGTCGCCCTCGGTGGTTCCTCAAAACTCATTCGAATCTATTCCACTTCGACCGGTGAACTGTTGCACACGGTCAAGAAACACACCGAATGGATCACCGCGCTCGCCTTCAGTCCGGACGGCGTTCTCCTCGCCTCCGGTGACCGCAATGGCGGTGTGCATCTCTGGGAAGCCGCCACGGCCCGTCCCTACAGCGATCTCAAAGGCCACAATCAGGGCATCACCGACATCGCCTGGCGCGATGACGCAAATCTCGTCGCCACCACTGCCGAAGATGGCCAGATCATGCTTTGGGGTGTTGAGAACAGCAACCGCATCCGCAACTGGGGCGCCCACGGTGGCGGATCGCAATCCGTGCGTTTCAGCCATGACGGCCGGCTCGTTTCCACGGGCCGCGATCGCGTCACGAAACTCTGGGACGGCAACGGCGGACAGCAACGCGCCTTCGCGGCATTCAAGGACATCGCCCTCACCGCCGCCATTTCTCACGACATGACCCGCGTCGTGGCCGCCGATTTCTCCGGCGAAGTTCGCGTCTGGAACGCCGCCGACGGCAAATTAATCGGTCAGCTTGATGCCAATCCGCTCACGCTCGCGCAGCGCATCGAATCTGACACCCGCCGTCTCGCTGACGCAAAATCCAGTCATGAGAAGATCGCCGCAACTCAAGCCGCTGCAGACACAATGGCTGTCAAAGCGACGGCAGCTCTGGCGGCCGGCCGAAAAAAAGTCACGGAAACCGTCGCCCTTGTCGCCCGTTCCGATGCGACGATGAACGCGACCAGGCAAGCGCACCAGCAATCGGTTACTGCGAAAGACAACGCGCAGAAAAACGCGGCGGCAAAGCAAACTGAGATGGCGGCCAAAACCGCCCTTTTCGCAAGCGTCCAAAAAGCGCTGTCCACTGCGCAGGCGACCGTAAAGCCGGTTGAGGAGGCGCGGTTGGCCGCCGAGGCCACTCAAAAGTCTGCCGCCGAGGCCTACGCCAAGGCAAAAACGGCAACCGATAGTAATCCTGGAATTGCGCCACTGGCGGATGCCGCCGTAAACGCGAAATCCATTGCCGAGCGCTCCGCCGTGGCGGCGACAAATCTTCGGAATGCCGTTGCGGCCGCAACGACCCGGGCGAAGGACGCCGAGAAGATCCTCGCCACCACGCAGGCAGAGGTCAACAAAGCGCAGGCCGCCTTCACCGAGGCCCAGAAGCTGGTCACCACCACCACCGACGCCTTCCGCGCAGCTGAGGCAAAACTGAAATCCGCGACCGACCTGCTCGCGAAATCCCGCGTTGAAGCGGACGTGGCCGCCAAGGCAGTCGCTCCGCTGGAAACGCAAACCAAGGCCGCGACTGAAGCGTTGGCGAAGACAAAAGTTCAGGTCACTGAATCCGCCGGCCGAGTTGCCTTGGTGGAAAAGGACCTTGCCCGTTGGAAGGCAGCGCAGGCAAACGTCGCTGTTTTGGCCATCGCATCGGAACTGGAAAAGTACGAACTCGCCGCCGAAAACGCGCTCGCACAGGCAGCAAGTCTTGAAGGCATCGCGCAACGAGCCGCCACGGAATTTTTGCAAACGCAAAAGTCCCTCACCGAAGCGCAGGCTCAGGTGAAAACCAGAATGCAGATGGCGACCACGGCCCGCACCGCCCTTGAAGCCGCGAAGGCCGCACAGCCAAAGATGCAGGCCGATTTGACCGCCCGACAAACAACCGCCACCGGAAAGGCTGCTGCCCTCAAGAACGCCGCCGATTCGCTGGCGAAGGCTCAGGCGACCCTCAAGTCCCTGCAGGAGGCGGCTTCCAAAGCGCAGGCAAGTGACAAGTCGGTCGCCGAGGCAATTGCACAGATCAAAGCAGCGCTGGCAACGGCGGGAATGAAGGAGCCACTCGCGGATGCCGCCGCCAAGGCGCAGCTTGTCGCCAATGGAAACACGGCATTAATCGAAGCCACGCGCAAAGCGGTGACCGGACTGGAAATACGAATCAAGACACTGACGACCGCCCACTCGCAGGCGAAGGTCGCCACCGATGGCGCCCTGCAATTGGCAGCGACCGCGCGTCAGGCGCTCGACAAGCAGGCGACCGTGATCAAGGGTTCTGAAACAGCTCTCACCGCTGCTACTGAGGCACTGGCCAAAGCCAAGGCATCCTCGGACCAACTCACTACAAAACTCGCGAGCCTGAAACCAGCTTCCGAAAAGGCGGCTCTCGCAGCGAAAGCCGCCCGTGAAGCCGCCACCAAGGCAGTCGCCAGCGTGGCGCCAGTAAAGCAGCATTACGCCAAACTCGACGCCGCTTACCGCGCAATCAAACCGAAGCGCTGATTACGACATTCAGGTAACGCTGGCTTTCTTTGGCTCGGCGAAATCGCCTTACGTCTCGTCCAACCTTTCCATGAACCGGGAATCGCCTGCGTGCCATCCACCACTTGACCCTCCAGCCAGTTCGTGAGATCAAAGCCTTCAGCCGGAATGAAAACCTATCTAGCAATTGCCGTGATTACTTTGCTCGGCACGTCGGCATTCGGGGCAAAGCAATCCAGCGCCGAAACAGCGAAGGACTGGTGGTCATTCCAACCTGTCAAGCGACCGGTTCCTCCGTCGGGAAACGTATGGTGCCGTAATCCCATCGACCACTTCGTCCTCTCAAAACTGAAAGAACACGGGTTGTCGCCTGCCGTACCCGCCGATGTTCGAACTTTGATTCGCCGAATGTATTTCGATCTGACGGGCCTGCCGCCCGCGCCGGAAGAGATGACCCGTTGGAGTTCACACTTAAGCGGGTCGGGAAAGGACGGGAACAGCCAGAAGACTGACGTCCAACCAGACGCCGTCGGGGCGCTGGCGAATGAACTGCTCAACAGCCCGCGCCACGGCGAACGCTGGGCTCAGCATTGGCTGGATGTGGTCCGCTACGCGGACACGCACGGCTTCGAGGTCAACACGCCACGCGACAACGCCTGGCCCTATCGGGATTACGTCATTCGCTCCTTCAACGAGAACAAGCCGTATGATCAATTCATCTTCGAGCAACTCGCGGGCGACACCGTCGGCGAAGACGCCGCCACCGGGTTCTTGGTCGCAGCAGCGGTTCTGTTGCCGGGTCAAATCGGGAAAGACGAGGAATCCAAACGCCTGGCCCGACAGGATTCGCTGAATGAAATCATCGTCGGCACCAGCGAGACATTTCTCGGGCTGACGGTTGGTTGCGCCCGTTGCCACGACCACAAGTTTGATCCCATCTCGCAGAAGGATTACTACGCCATGCAGGCCTTTTTTGCCGGCGTAGATTACGGGGATCGACCAATGAATTCGCCGGCACATCAGAAGCGATCGAAGGAGGCGGAAACACTGTTACCGAAACTCACGAAACTGGAACAACAACTCAAACATTTCGAGCCCCTCGTTCTCAACGGCCGCACTATCCTCATCGACGACGAGGATTTGAATCACGTGACGCTACTCAAAACGAAGGCGGGGCACGGCACGAATCCGGACGGAGACAAGCGTGGTTACAAGGACGACCCCGGTTCCACCACTCGCCTGCCGAACCTGAGCCGCACCCGTTACACGTGGTGGAAACATCAACCCGGAGAGGACGTGTTCACCTACAATCCAGCGACTGATGGAACTTTCGACATCTGGCTCTCCTGGGGCGCGCACGGCAGCGGCGTTCACACGCGCGACGCGCGTTACGTGCTCGACCGCGACGGTGATTTGAAGACGCGGGAGGACCAGGCGGAGATTGCCAAGGTCGATCAGTATTACTTCGCCAATGTGAGCCAAGGGGCAAGCGAGAAGAAGCCATTGTGGAGCGGCTTCATTCATGCCGGCCGCCATCGATTGACCGAGGACAGCCGGATCATTGTTCGAGGCGGCGAGACCGGCACCGGCGTTACTGCGGATGTTATCCTGTTGCAGGAAACGGCGGCCATTCAAGCTCCCTCGCCCCCGTCGGGGGAGAGGGCCGGGGTGAGGGGGCGCCCGAATCCACCAAAAGCGCCGGACAAACCTGCCCTGCCCCGCCTTCGCGCGCCGGCCAATCCTCTGGAAAACATTGAAAGATTTTCACCTACGAAAACGCGATTCATCCGTTTTACTACATTGGCGACAATGAAGGACAACTTTCGCGAACCCTGCATCGACGAACTGGAAGTGTTCACGACCGGCGATGATTCAAAGAACATTGCGCTTTCGAACCACGGTACGACAGTAACTTCGTCTGGCAACTACTCCAATACGGGCAAACATCAGTTCGCTCACATCAACGACGGGCGATACGGCAATAGTTTCAGTTGGATTTCCAACGAGAAGGGTCGCGGCTGGGTTCAGTTGGAACTCAAGGAACCGGCAACGATTGACCGCATCATCTGGGCGCGGGATCGCGAAGGGAAGTTCAAGGATCGACTCCCGGTTGAATACTGCATCGAAGTCGCGCTCGAACCAGGCAAGTGGACCACCGTCGCGCATTCAAACGACCGCGCTCCGCAGGGAACGCCCGCCGACGGATTGAGTTTTCGCCTGCGCAATCTCACCGGTAAAGATGCTGAAAAGGCGAAGGCCGTTCACTATGAACATGCCGCCCTCAGAAAACGGATCGACTCTCTCAAAAAGCCGGAGTTGGTTTATGCAGGCCTGTTCCGTAAACCTGACGAAACCTTTGTCCTTAATCGCGGTGACCCCGAACAGAAAACGGATCGCGTTGCACCACGCACGTTGGGTTTGCTGCGTCCGGTTTCGCTCCAACAGGAGGCTCCGGAAAAGGAACGCCGTGTCGCCCTCGCCCGTTGGATTGCCAGCCCGGAAAATCCGCTGACGGCCCGCGTGATGGTCAATCGCATCTGGCAGTATCACTTCGGTCACGGCCTCGTCGATACCGCGAGCGACTTCGGATTAAACGGCACCCAACCCACCCACCCCGAACTGCTCGACTGGCTCGCCAGCGAGTTCATGGTCAGCGGCTGGTCCGTGAAACACATCCACAAACTCATCCTCGCGTCCGCAACGTATCAACAATCCGGGCGCATCGATCCGAAGGCCCAAAAGGCGGACGGCGATACTCGTCTGCTCTGGCGTTTCCCCTCGCGACGGCTCGAAGGCGAGGCCATTCGCGATTCGATGCTCACCGTCAGCGGCAGACTCAATCTCAAGATGGGTGGGCCGGGATTCAGTTTCTTCAAGTCTCGCGGTGGGCTCAGTGGCTTCCCGCCCGTCGAAAAATTTGGCCCCGAGGAATATCGCCGCATGATTTACTCGCACAAGATTCGCATGGAGCGCGTGCCGGTGTTTGGCGCGTTCGATTGCCCGGATGCGGGCCAGCCGATGCCGACTCGAAGTCGCTCCACCACAGCCATTCAGGCGTTGAATCTGTTCAACAGTCCGTTCGTTGCCGAACAGGCCATCGCTTTTGCGGAACGTGTGAAATCGGTGCATCCTAAAGAAGTCGAGCTGCAAGTCGTGCATGCCTACGAACTCGCCCTCGGTCGCCAGCCGAATCAGACCGAGTCCCACGCCGCCATCGCGGCGGTCAAGGAGCACGGATTGCCGACGCTCTGCCGTGCCTTATTCAACAGCAGTGAGTTTTTGTTTCTACCGTAACAGTCCGTTTGATACAGCTGATGGACACTAATCAACACAGCGTAGCGCGGCCGCAACCACTCCCTCTCCTCCACCGGGATGGAGGAGAGGGCCGGGGAGAGGAGGTATCTTTGTGACGAACCCCTCTACTCGTTCCTCTCCCCACTCCTGCGTCGCGAGGAGAGGATGCCAGTGCAACGCCGAAATCTTTGTCGGGGCAGCAAAGATTCGCGTGAACGTAGTGCAGATGAACCGAAGAGTTGAAACGGTGATGCACATTCGACAGCCGCGCCAGCGTCTTGGAGTGCGCGCGCTGCTGCGCCGCTTTCAGGCGTATCGGGCGAAACCAAGCGTTCGAGCGGTTGGAGCGCAAAAGGTGCGATCGGACGGGCGCGAGCCGTCTGGTCTCCAAATTGGAAAGTCTTCATCGATTGCAAGCCGCAAGGAAAGCGGTGCAGCAGCACCGCACTCCAAAACCTCGCAGAGATATCAACGTGTATCTGCGTCCATCAGCGGTTAAAAACTCTCTCCAACCGTGAATCCACTTAACCCATTTCGACCAAAGACAGACCTGACCCACGCGGGTCGGCAGTTCCTGCATCGCCGTGACTTCCTCGGCCGCACGGGAACCGGCCTCGGTGCCATCGCATTGACTGGTCTGCTGACCAACAACGGATTGCTCGCCGCTCCAACTCGCCCGCAGATCGATCCGTCCCAACCTCATCTTGCACGTGCGCCGCACTATGCACCGAAAGCGAAAAACGTCCTCGTCATTTTCTGCGCCGGGGCCTGCAGCCAGTTGGAGACATGGGATTACAAACCCGAACTCATCAAGCACGACGGCCAGCCGTTGAAGAACGGTCCGCCGGTCACCTTTCAGGGTCCATCCGGCAATCTCGCCCGTCCGCAGTATGACTTCCGTCCGTATGGCCAGACCGGCAAGATGATTTCCGACATGGTGCCGCATCTCGCGGAACTGGCGGATGACCTCGCGTTTGTCCACACGCTCACCAGCAAGTCGAACACCCACGGCCCGGCAGAGAATTTTCTTTCCACGGGTTTCGTTCTGGATGGCTTCCCGAGTATGGGTGCCTGGACCAGTTATGGGCTTGGGACCGAGAACCAGGATTTACCCGCGTTTGTCTCCATCATGGATCCACGGGGCGTCCCGCAAGCCAGCGTGAACAACTGGGGACCGGGATTCCTGCCGGCGGTTTTTCAGGGAACTCCATTCAGTGCGCAAGAGCCCATCAGCAACCTCGCTCCCCCACACGGCATCAGTGCCGCCGCTGATCGGTCCGCTCGCGATTTGCTCAAGCTCATCAACGACGAACATCTGCGCCAGAACCCCGGCGACGAACAGTTGGCCGCACGCATCGCCAGCTACGAGCTGGCCGCGCGCATGCAGCTTTCCGTGCCGCGCATCAGCGACCTTTCAAGTGAACCGGCGCATATCCTGAAAATGTATGGCGCGGACGATGCTGAGAACGAGTTGAAGGCAGGGTTCGCGAAGAACTGCATTCTCGCACGACGTCTCATCGAAAACGGCGTGCGGTTTGTGCAGTTGTTCAACGGTGCGTATGCCAGCGGCGGCCGATTGAATTGGGACGGCCATTCAAAGTTGCGCGAGCAATACGACGTACACGGCCCCATCCTTGACCAACCCGCCGCCGCGCTCGTGCACGACCTGAAACAACGCGGCCTGCTGAAGGACACGCTGGTCGTGTGGTGCACCGAGTTCGGCCGCATGCCGATGTTCCAGAAAGGCGCGCAAGGTCGCGATCACAATCCTGGCGGATTCACCGCGTGGTTGACCGGCGCGGGAATTAAGCCTGGTGTGAGCTATGGTGCGACCGACGAACTCGGCTTCAAGGCCGTCGAAAACGTCCTGTCCGTCCACGACCTCCACGCTACGATGCTTCACCTCCTCGGATTCGATCACGAACGACTGACATTCAAACACAATGGCATCGAACGCCGACTGACCGATGTGCACGGACACGTCATCGACGCTGTCCTGGCCTGACCGGAAAACCACGGCACTTGGACAACTTCATGTTGCATATGCAACATGAAGTTGTCCAAGTGCC
>CALBIE010000479.1 GCA_937893495.1 uncultured Verrucomicrobiales bacterium
TCCGTTATCCCTCATCCGCCGCCGCTCCGCCAGATGTGGACAGCATGACGCTTACCATCGATCTTCGTAGGTTCGGATGCCTCAACCTCCCAGTCCTGACCATACGAACTCTCATCGATCTCCAGAAGCCGATTCAGTTTGGCTATCGCCGCTGCAGTTGGGTGGCGCATTTTCTTCAGCGAACAAGTTATTGGATAGTTTCCGTTTTATCCCGGATTCAGATCATATCTGTCGATGGAAAACGGGGTAATTGAGGATTTTTTCTTCTTCTGTTCCTTACATTCCGGGTGGCAGCCAGTTTCTTTTTTACGTGCGGGATTCCCGAAAATGTAGCCGAAGCGTTCCATGTCCGGGTGAACCTGTTGTTCTACCCAAAGGCATGTAAAACTGATCTCGAACCACCATCCCGCAATCAGTTCATCGAGCAATCATCCTGGAAAAAGCAGTTGTGCCCACGAAACACACGAACAGGGAAGGACTTGGGGGGAACGCCAGGCACACCCTGCGAATGAGGTTTCCGTGCGGCTTCAAAGGTCATTCCCACCCTTTGTTTTCGTGTGCTTCGTGTGTTTTGTGGGCCATCTAAACTGCCGGTTTCAGGATCAACCTTTCCACGGCACCAGCCAACGCCCGGCGATTTGCTCGGTTTCGCCTGAGGTAATCAGCCAGTCGAGGATTCGCCCCCGCAATTCCGTGGCGGTTCCGCGTTCGGTGGCGGCGAGGTTGCGCTTCTCCTTCGGATCCGCTTCGAGGTCGTAGAGCTCTTCGTAGCCTTCCGGATAGTGGTTGTACTTCCAACGTCGCGTTCGAATCATCTTCGCATCGGGATGCCGAATTCCGGCAATGCCTTTGCCTTTCGCAAACTGAAATCCCGGGATCGTAATTACCTCCGGGATGATGTTTTCAGAAAACACGGCGTCACGCGCATTGAATTCGCCGTCTCCGGTAATCAACGGTTTCAGGTTGCGCCCATGGCAATGAATTGGTTCGTCGAGTCCGCAGAGCGAAAACAAGGTCGGCAATACGTCGATCGATTCAACGAGTTCATCGTAAACACCCGGCTTGACGCCCGGCGCGCGGATCATCAGTGGAACCCGCACGGATTCCTCAAAGAAGACGTTCTTGCCCATGAGACCATGCTCCAACATCTGGTCGCCATGATCAGAACTGAACACGACAATCGTGTTCTCCCGCAAACTCAGTTCATCGAGCAAATCAAGGGTCCGGCCGACCTCGCGATCAATGTGCGTGATGCTGGCGTAGTAACTTCGCCAGGCCCAACGCAGTTTCTCGCGATCCATCTCGAATGGTTTTCCATTGCCGCGCAGAATCAGCTTTTGCAACGGCAGCGGCAGGGACTCGATGTAGTCCATCCCGACCTTGTCGGGGAGCGGCATGTCATCCTGGTTGTGCAGTGAATCGAATGGTGCCGGAATTTCAAACGGCGAGTGCGGCTTCCAGTAGCTGCTGAACAGGAAGAACGGCTTTTTCTCCGCGGCCGCTTCGCGCAGGTGAATCCGGCTTCGTTCGCCCGTCCAGGTCGTGTCGGTGAACGGGTCGTCGATCAGCGTGCGATTCGGATTTTCGTCCGGTCCGGCACGAGTGCCGATGGTTTTTCGATAAGGTATGGCGGCCTTGGGATCGTTGGCCTTGCGCCACTTGACGTAGTCTGACCAGAGATCGGTGTGATGGGCGCCATCGTGCAGTTCGACGTGATCAAAACCGATTGCGCGCGCCGAATCTGGGACTGCCGGATAATCATAGGCCAGATGCAGCTTCCCGACCAACCGGGTCTCGTAGCCGGCGTTTTGAAGGTGCTTGGGCAGGAGCACTTCGCGCCGATCAAGCAGCGTGTAATTGACCCGACAACGGTGCGCGTGGGCATAGCGTCCGCTGAAGAAACATGCGCGCGAGGGTGTGCAGACCGGACTTTGAACGAAGGCATGCGAAAAGTTCGCCGACTCGGTCGCGAGCCGATCAAGGTTGGGCGTCTGGATCAGTTTGTTGCCGTTGGCGCCGACGCAGTCGTACCGCTGCTGGTCGGTCATGATCCAGAGAATATTGGGCCGATGGGGATCTCCGCTTCCAGTCGCGCCAGCAGCCAGCGAAGCCGCCGCTGTTGATCCGAAAACAAAGTTTCGGCGCGATATGGGAATGGTCATGAATCGATACTATTAAAATTTGGAGTGCATGGATATTGGCAAATTTGACGATGAATCGAGGCGGTCATTTCGCAGTATGGCGTCAGGTTGCGATCCTTGCTAACAGCCCGTCAAAAATGTAGCCGCCGAGGTAAGGAGGCGGATTTTTGAGGCTTTCGTTGCCGTAGATTCCGCCTCCTTACCTCGGCGGCTACGTGCGTCAAATCGTTTTTAAGCGGGCGGCAAAACCAAAATGATGCAAATTAGACGGGGCGCGCGGACTTCAGTCCGCAGAAATGTCCGTTCGCAGCCGACGCTCAGACACGTTTTCGAAGGCCTCGGCAAGCCGAACCATTCTGTGATTTCAAACGCCCGATCCCGTAATTGCTTCAATCGGTAAGCCTCCGGCTTTGCCCATACGCGTCAGGATAATTTCATGAGCTGATGGATGTAGTT
>CALBIE010000480.1 GCA_937893495.1 uncultured Verrucomicrobiales bacterium
CGCCAATGTCCGTAGTGTAATTGCGTCCCTTTGTGGCAGCGTCCATGGCGACAATGGAAGTTCAAGATTCAGGATCATCGGATTCGACGAATCAGTCAGGCGACTACGGTAGTCTGGCTGGAATCATTGATTCATTCAATGAGCCCGAATTTGAAGTCGCGATTGTTCACGACAGTCCGCGGGCGATGGCTGAGGTCATGACTCTATTCGGCACGATATTCGAAGTTCTCCATCGAATTCCGATGTGGCGTTCGAGTTGGTGGAATCTGGCCGATCTTCACGGCACCTCTGGCGCCGAAAATCCGCAGATGGCAGTTGGTCGCGCTGACCTGATCGTAGTCTCCTGCTCCGAAACTGAATCACCCGAGGCCTTGATTAACTGGCTTAATGAAATCCTATTGGAAAACGCTGCGGATCGGGCATTAGTTTTTCTCGATCAACGCAGCACGATGAATTGTCTTGCCAAGGCGTTCGATCCTCGGTGTCTGCAGAAAATCACCGAGAGCGGAGCCACTATCTTTTTCAAAAAATGTAATTCCACTCCATGCGCGTGTTCCGTCTCCGTCTAATCTCACCGATGCTCTCGAAAACGACTGGGCGTCTGGCCGGTAGCCGTCCGAAAGGCGCGCGTGAACGCGCTGTGATCGCAGAACCCACATGCGGTCGCGATATCAGCCACCGATCGTTTCGTTTCCCGTAGAAGCTCCGAAGCCGCTGCCAACCGTGTCTTGGTGATTAATTGACCGGGAGTCAGTCGATAGATTCGTTTGATATGTCGCGTAAATCGAGGCAGCGATAGTCGCGCGAGCGCGGCCAGACCAGAGGCGGTAATCGGTTCCGATAAATTCTTCTCCAAATGCTCCAACGCCAGCGTCAATTCGTTTGGAAGATCCGGCGAATCATTCGGCGACCGCACATCGCGCGAGATTCCGATAAGGCCAATCAGTTCACCCCGGGCATTCTTCAACGGCAATTTGGTCGTGAGGCACCAGCCTGACTTTCCGAGTGAATACCAATGCAATTCCAATCGATCGTAAATCGGACGGCCGGAGCGCAAAACGGATTGATCCTGTGAAGTGGGGACTCTTCCCAAATCTCCCGGAAACACGTCCTGTGAGCGTTTGCCTATCAGATCGCTCTTGCTACGCAGGCCGCTGCGCTCAACCAATGATTCATTCACAAAAACGTAACGCCCTTCCCGGTCTTTGACGAAAAACGCGACATCTGGCGCGTGATCAAACAACTGAACCAGCAGTTCCCCGTTGACCTGCCAGTCTGCATCATTCAACTCGGACTCAATTTTCTTTGTGCTGAAATTCACGTCGCGGCGTATTTCTAGTCCAAGACAACGGGCGTGGCCATATGGTATTTTCTTTGGCGAACCCAAACAGCACACGAACCGAACCAATGAAAATCACTCGCATCTCCGCCTATCAGGTGGACCTGCCATTGCACGAAGGCAGCTATAAATGGTCCGGCGGAAAATCCGTCACTGTCTTCGACAGCACCATCGTTCGAGTCGAAACCGATGCGGGCATCACCGGCCACGCCGAGGTTTGTCCACTCGGTCCGTTCTACCTTCCGGCTTACGCGAAAGGCGTGCGCGCGGGACTCGATGAACTGGCCCCTCACGTCATCGGCGAAGACCCGCGGCAACTCGGAAAACTGAATCATCTAATGGACGCCGCGCTCAAGGGACATCCCTACGTCAAAACAGGAATCGATGTGGCCTGCTGGGACATTCTCGGGCAGGCTGCCGGCCTGCCGGTATGCGAACTGCTCGGTGGACGATATGGAGAAGACGTTCATCTGTATCGCGCCATTTCACAGGAATCCCCTGAAGCGATGGCGAAGAAGGTCGCCGGTTATCGCGACGAGGGCTATCGGCGCTTTCAACTCAAGGTTGGCGGCGATGCCGATACAGACATTGAACGCATTCGCGCCGTCCGCGCCATGCTTCAACCCACCGACAAACTCGTCGCCGACGCCAACACGGGCTGGCTTCCGCACGAAGCAATGCGGGTCATTCGTGCCGTTCACGATGTCGATGTCTATATTGAGCAACCCTGCGCGACGTACGAGGAATGCCTTTCTATTCGGCGGCATTGTAATCATCCCTTCGTTCTCGATGAGAACATCGACGACATCGGTGCCCTGCTCCGCGCCCTGTCCGACCAGGCCATGGACGTCGTTAATCTCAAGATCAGCAAACTCGGCGGATTGACCAAGGCAAAACAACTGCGTGATCTGTGCGTGTCGCGCGGGATTGCCATGACCTTGGAAGACAGTTGGGGCGGCGACATCACGACCGCGGCGATTGCCCATCTGGCGCACAGCACACCGACCGAATTCCTTTTCACCAGCACGGACTTCAACAGCTACGTCACCGTCAGCACGGCCGATGGTGCGCCGCAACGCAAGAATGGCCGCATGGCGGCATCAACCGAACCCGGCCTGGGCATTCGTCCGAAGATGGATGTTTTAGGCGAACCCGTTTGGAGCACGAAATGAAATCTGACTTTCTCATTCACCTTCCAACTTCAGAAACCGCTCCGAAATGTAGCCGCCGAGGTAAGGAGGCGGACCTCAACGTGTCCAAGGCTTTGGAAATCCGCCTCCTTACCTCGGCGGCTACAAGCGTCAGGAAATTGGTCGTTAGTCATTGGGTATTGGCCATTCTACAAATCCTTTTGCTAACGCCATGCGCCTTTGCAGCCGCTCGCCCCAACGTCCTCTTCATCGCCATCGACGATCTGCGGACGGACCTGGGTTGTTACGGCAATCAGGTCATCAAAACACCTCAACTCGACGGTTTTGCGAAGACCGCAGTGCGATTCGATCGCGCTTACTGCCAGTTCGCAGTCTGCAATCCGTCGCGCGCAAGTCTGATGGCGGGACTGCGCCCCGATTCGGTGAAAGTCTGGGACTTACGCGTTCACTTCCGTGACACCGTGCCGAATGTCGTCACTCTTCCACAGGCGTTTCGCGCGGCCGGATATCAAGCCTACGCCTACGGCAAGATTTATCACAATCCGCTGCCCGATGAGAAATCGTGGGATGAACCCAATCACTGGCCGGAGAAGGCCGTGCTGTGGTCCGACGAAAGCCGTCGTCGCCTGGCGGAATATCGGCAAAAGATGAAAGCTGACGGAAAGAGCCAGGCGGCCATCAACCGAATGCGGGCATCGGCGACGGAACGGCAGACCGTTCCCGATTCAAAGACGCCTGACGGAATGATTGCCGCGGATGCCATCGCGAAACTTCGAAAAATCGCGAAAACCGATAAACCATTCTTCCTCGGGGTCGGTTTCATCCGCCCCCATCTGCCGTTTGTGGTGCCAGAAAAATATTGGAATCTCTACCCGCCCGAAAAAATCGAACTGGCGCCGAATCCGTTTCTCCCGAAGGACTCACCGCCGATGGCGATGAACACCATGTACGAATTGCGCGACTACTTTGATTTCGCCGAGACTTTGCCTCCTGACAAAGGAGCGTTGACCGAGGAACAACAGCGCCGCCTCAAGCACGGATACTACGCGAGCGTCAGCTACGTGGACGCGCAAGTCGGGAAAGTTCTGGCCGAACTCGACCACCTCGGATTTCGCGATAATACCATTGTCGTCGTCTGGTCCGACCACGGCTGGAAACTTGGCGAACATCGCAGCTGGGGAAAAATGTCCAATCACGAACTCGACACACGCGTGCCGTTTTTCATTCGGTCACCCGGCGCGCAGGGCAACGGACAGGCCAGTCACGCACTTGTTGAACTGCTCGATATATATCCAACCCTGTGCGATCTCGCAAACGTCACTAAGCCTGCCCATCTGCAGGGTCAGAGCCTCGTTCCCCTGCTCGCCCAACCCAATCTCACCGGACGTCGTGCCGCGTTCAGTCAGTACCGCCGAGTGCATCAAGGCCGCGATTACATGGGCTACGCAATGCGGACCGGGCAATATCGGTTCGTAGAATGGATTGATCGTCAAACCACCAAAATCGTCAGCCGCGAATTGTATGATCATTCAAATGATTCGGATGAGAACACCAACATCGCCGGGCAGATTGGGAGCACTTCATTAATCAAATATCTCAGCGCGCAACAACAGGAGGTTGTGCCGCGCCCCGCACCGCCGGCATCACCCGCCGGCCGGCCGCAACTCACCATTCGCAATCAATCCCAACAGACGTTGGCGGTTTACTGGCAACCGGATGAGGGATCGAAAAGAATGGTCGCCACCCTCGCCGTCGGCCAGGAGCACGTTTTCAACACCACCCTCGGGCATCGCTTTTTGATCGAGGGAACCAAGACAGATTTCAAGACGACGGTCACCGTGAATCGTCAGGTTCAAACCTTCAGCGTTCGCGCCGGAGCGCCAAAAAAGCGCGCATTAAAGGCGAAGCCGGACCGGCCCAACATCGTGTTCCTCATGGCCGACGACTGGTCCACTCCCCATGCCGGAGCACTGGGCGACAAGGTCGTCAAGACGCCGGTGTTTGATCGGTTGGCGCGCGAAGGCGTGCTGTTTCCGAACGCCTTCGTCAGCACGCCGTCCTGCACGCCGAGTCGGTTGAGCATCCTCACGGGCCAGCATCATTGGCGATTGCGGGAGGGCGGCAGCCTCGGCGGTTCGCTGCGCGAGGATTACGAGGTTTACACCGAACTGTTGCAGAAGGCTGGTTACCAGATCGGGCGATACGGCAAAGGCGTATGGCCGAGCAAACTCTCGTTTCGCAATCGAGATTCGTTTGGTCCGCGATTCAAGTCCTTTGACGAATTCATCACACAGCGCGAAGTCGGAAAGCCCTTCTGCTTCTGGTACGGTGGACAAGACCCGCATCGCCCGTATGAATTGGGCGTCGGCAGGAAGAGCGGAATCCCACTGAATCAAATCAAGGTGCCCGCCTGTCTTCCGGACAATGAAACGGTGAAATCCGATCTGGCCGATTATTACTGGGAGGTGCAACGCTTCGACCGCGAATGCGGCGAGGTCATCGCCCGGTTGGAAAAGCTTGGCGAACTGGAGAACACCCTCATCGTGATGAGTGGTGACAATGGCATGCCGTTCCCGCGCAGCAAGGCGACCTTGTACGATTTGGGGACGCGTGTGCCGCTTGCCATTCGCTGGGGCAGTGCGGTTCCGGGCGGTCGGACGATGAAGGATTTCGTCACACTCTGCGATATGGCACCGACGTTCCTTGAGGCAGCCGGATTACCGGTTGGCAAAGACATGACGGGCCGTTCGCTGCTTCCTGTCCTTCGGTCGGACAAGTCCGGACTTGTCGATCCCCTGCGGACCTTTGCGTTGACCGGGATGGAACAGCATGTTTACCCATATCCGTCGCGTGCAATTCGCACGGCGGATTTCCTCTACATCCGCAACTTCAAGCCCGATGAATGGCCGACCGGCGAAGTTGAAGGGGTGAATCCCCACCATGATTTTGCGGCAACGCCCTGGCCGACCGGTCCGGGGGCATTCTCGTTTAATATCGATCCATCGCCTTCCAAACAATTTCTGCGCGAGCATCGCAACGACGACCGGGTCAAGGACATCGCCAGACTTTCGTTTGGGCGCCATCCAACCGAGGAACTCTACGACTTGTGCAAAGACCCGGAACAACTGCGCAACGTCGCCCGCGAGCCGGCTTATCGAAAAACGCGCGAGCAATTGCGACGGCAGTTGGATTCGGGACTCGCGAAATCAGGTGACCCGCGTCTGAACGTGGAAGGATATGCAACTCTTGACATTGAAGGCTGGACGGTTCGGGTGAGCGACAAGTTGCTGGAAACCCATCGTGCGGACACCGAACGTGCACTCGACCTGCTGCGCGCGCAATGCCGGAAGGTCGTCGATGTTCTGCCGCCGAGTGCACTGTCGAAGGTGCGCACGGTGCCCATCTGGTTTTCTCCCCAGTATGAAGGATTTCGGGAGACCGGCGAATACCATCCGGACGTCGGCTGGTTGCGCGCCAATCGTCGCCTCGGGGAGTTGGCCGGGTGCGTCGAGTTCAGCAACATTCCGAGCTTTGCCGAAGAGGTCGTTCGCATGCCGATGCTGCTGCTGCACGAACTGGTCCACGCCTATCATCACCAGACACTCGGATATGATCAGCCGGATATCGAGGCGGCCTATGAAGCCGTCGTAAAAGGCAAAAGCTATGAAAAGGTTCCGCGCAAGGGCCGCGAATCGCAGAAGGCCTACGCCATCGTAAACTTAAAGGAATACTTCGCCGAGACCAGCGAGGCGTTTTTCGGTGAGAACGATTTCTATCCTTTCAATCGCGCCGAACTGGAGAAACACGATCCGCGAATGGCGAAAGTTCTGCGGAAGGTATGGTACCAATTTGACCCGGCCACCGGGCAAAATAAGTCGAACACTTCGGACTACAAGGTGACATCACCACCGGCTGCACTCAAGCTGGACCCTTTTTACGCAAAATACGTCAGCGCGAACGGCTATCCAATCGTGGCGTCAAGACAAGTCAACGACTACGCCCTGAAGGAAGCCGCGTATCTGGTGGACCTGATGCTCGCGCAACGCCCGGACGTCCGGCTGGCGATGATTCGCAGCGGCTCGCGGCTGATTGTCATGGGACATAACGAGTTCACCACCGATATTCCCGAATACTCCAGGTTCAAGCCCAAAGACTATTGGGACGCACGAGCACGCGGATTGGGTGGGTCCAGAACCGATCCTGTCTGTTCCTGTGCAGAAGAAAACGTCCTCGCCTATCCCGGAGATCCCTACAGCACTGAGAACATCGTCATCCACGAGTTTGCCCACAATATTCATTGGCGAGGAATGGTGAACGTTGACGACACGTTCAACGATCGACTGAAACAAACCTACGACACCGCCATCAAGAAAGGTCTGTGGGCCGGCAAATATGCATCCGTCAATCACAGTGAGTATTTTGCCGAAGGCGTGCAATCGTGGTTCGACAATAATCGCCAGCCGGATCACGACCATAACCACGTTGACACGCGCAAGGAACTGAAGGAATACGACACAGGACTGGCGGCGTTGTGCAACGAAGTATTCGGTGACACGAAATTGGTTTATACCAAACCGCAGACTCGGCTGCATGGGCACCTGACAGGCTACAATCCGGAAACGGCACCGTCATTCGAGTGGCCGGCGCGATTGAAAGCCGTCAAAGAGGAGATTCGTGAAAAGGCCCGGAAGCGCAGTGCGGACAGTGAGTCACAAAAAAAGCCCTACGACAAGTGACGGCAGGCAAATCAATTCAGAATCATATCGAGCGACCATGAAACAACTGGCCACATTTCTCATCGCGACCGCGACCGCGATTTGTGTCAACGGCGAAACCAGGCCGAACGTCCTTTTCGTTTCAGTGGACGACTTGAACAACTGGATTAGTTGTCTCGGCGGGCATCCGCAAACGAAGACCCCAAACTTTGACCGACTTGCTGCCAGTGGCGTGCTGTTTAAGAACGCCTATTGCCCTGCAGCTTCGTGCAATCCTTCCCGGACGGCCATCATGACCGGCATCCCGCCGCATGTTTCCGGCGTGTATCGCAACGGACAAAAAATGCGCGAGATCCTGCCTAACGCGGAAATCATGCCGAAGTATTTTTCGCATAACGGCTACTGGTCCGCCGGATCTGGAAAGATTCTCCACTACTTCATCGACGCCAATTCATGGGACGATTACTTCCCGGACAAGGCAAAAGAGAATCCATTCCCGCGCACGCTTTACCCAAAAGAGCGACCGGTAAACTTGCCGCGCGGCGGACCGTGGCAATACGTTGAGACGGATTGGGGTGGGCTGGATGCGACCGATGAAGAATTTGGCGGTGACTGGCTGGTAACGAATTGGGTGGGCGAGCAGCTTCGGCGGAAACATACCAAACCTTTCTTCCTCGCCTGCGGATTGTACCGCCCGCATGAACCCTGGTTCGTCCCGCAAAAGTATTTTGATTTGTTCCCGCTGGACGAGCTCCAGATGCCACTCGGATTGAAGGAAGACGATCTCGCGGACATTCCTCCGGTCGGGCAACGACTCGGCCGCAACCGCTACCTCGCCCACATCAAGAAGCACGATCAATGGCGACAGGGAGTTCAGGGTTATCTCGCGTCAATTGCCTTTGCTGATGCGATGCTCGGAAGGGTCCTCGATGCGCTTGAGAGTGGACCAAACAAGAGCAACACAATCGTTGTCCTTTGGAGCGATCACGGCTGGCATCTCGGCGAAAAGGAACATTGGCAGAAATTCACTGGCTGGCGCGTGTGCGCTCGGGTGCCATTGATGATTCGAGTGCCGATGGGAGCGCCCGGTTTACCGAGTGGCACCCAGCTCGGAGCCGTATGCAATCGACCAGTCAGCCTCCAAAGCCTGTTCCTCACGTTAAACGAGCTGTGTGGTCTGCCGAAGAAAGCTGAAGTAGTTGGACCAAGTCTCGTTCCACTGTTGCGCGATCCGAATGCCGACTGGCCGCATTCCGCACTCACGCAACTCGATCAGGCCCAGAACTACGCCATCAGCAACGAACGATGGCGCTACATCCATTACACGGACGGAGGCGAAGAACTTTACGACATCAAGTCGGATCCGCATGAGTGGACAAATCTCGCCGGTCGTGCCGAATCGGCGGCTCGGTTGAAATCATTTCGCGAAAGCGCTCCGAAGGAATTCAACGAGGAATCGAAAACCGGTTCGGGGCCAATGCCGAAGAATCTCTGGCACGCGGCCGGCGATTCTCCACCGCCTCATTCAAAGCCAACCGGCGGCCCCTTCACTGCTTCGTTCCACAATCAACGATGGGAACCAGTGCGTGTCTTCTGGGTAAGCCCCACGGGTGAGCGGGTTCAATACGGCGAGATCGGCGCCACCAGCGATCGCGGACAATCCACCCGGCATGGCGCAGTGTGGGTGTTCACCAATTCGGCCGGCAAGGACCTCGGCCATGTCGTGATTCGCAGCAGGCAAAAACGGTATGACATACCGGCCGAGTGACGGACCTGACCAATCGTCCAATCTCCTTGTGAAGGCCCCGCCATCAATGCCATAACGTGGCTCACACAAACTCATGAGACATCTTCCCATCGATTCGAAACTGTTCACCCAAAACCGCGAGCGACTGCGTGCCTTGTTGGAGCCCGATTCATTGGTCATCGTCAACGCCAACGATGTGTTGCCGACCAATGCTGACGGCACCCTGGTGCTTTGTCCGAATTCCGATTTATTTTATTTGACCGGAATCGAGCAGGAGGAAAGCATTCTCGTGCTGGCACCCGATGCCGTGGATGAAAAGCACCGAGAAATTTTGTTCCTGCGCGAACCGAGCGAGCACTTGAAACTCTGGGAAGGACACAAACACCCGAAGGAGGAAGCGCAGAAGATCAGCGGCATTCAGGAAATCCGCTGGCTGTCCGAATTCCCGATATTCCTGCACATGCTGATGTGTGAGAGCGAAACTGTTTATCTTAACAGCAATGAACACCGCCGTGCGGTCATCGCAGTGCCCACTCGTGATGCGCGATTCGCGACTGAACTTCAGGGCAAGTATCCGCTCCACAAATATCAACGACTCGCCCGGTTGCTGCACGAACTGCGCCCGGTCAAGTCGAAGCTCGAGATCGCGCTGATGAAGCAGGCTTGCGCCATCACGCGAAAGGGATTTCTGCGTGTGTTGAAGAAGACAAAGCCTGGACTGAACGAATGCGACATCGAGGCGGAGTTCGCGCACGAGTTTATCCGCAACCGCGCCAAGTTTGCCTACTCTCCCATCGTCGCGAGCGGCGCGAACGCCTGCACGCTGCATTACCTGCAGAACGATCAGCCCCTCCGCAAAGGCGAATTGTTGCTCATCGATGTCGGGGCGAACTACGGCAACTACGCCGCGGACATGACGCGGACTATTCCCGTCAGCGGCCGGTTCACGCGGCGGCAAAAGCAGGTCTATAACGCCGTGCTACGCGTAATGCGCGCGATGAGCCTGGCCGCCGTTCCGGGGAAACACCCGAAGGATTGGCAGCGCGAGTCGGAGGAACTGATGAACGAAGAGTTGCTGAAACTGGGCCTGCTCAAACCGGCTGATATCCGCAAGGCGAAGCCAAAACATCTGGCCTGTAAAAAATATTTCCCGCACGGACTTGGCCATCCGCTCGGTCTCGATGTGCATGACGTCGCCACGGCATCGGAGCCATTCGGTGAGAACTGGGTGCTCACCGTCGAGCCGGGAATCTACATCCCCGAGGAAGGCTTCGCGGTGCGACTCGAGAACGACGTCGTCGTCACTGCCAATGGCCCGGTTGACCTGATGGCTAACATCCCGGTCGAAGCGGATGAAATTGAGGACCTGATGAACAAGAAGCCGTGATCTGGCCGAATGAGCAGAAAGGGATTGAACGATTCGCGCACCGGCGAAGCGCCGCCCCTCGTAGCGCAGGCTTCCAGCCTGCACGGCATATCCGCAAGCAGAGTGCCCGTTCGAAGAATCCAAGGATGCTCGTTGCCAATCCACAGGTCCATGCAGGCGGGACGCCTGCGCTACATTGATTTGCCATGAAAAAAGTCCGCATCATCGACTCTCACACCGGTGGCGAACCGACCCGGGTCGTCATCGAGGGCGCGCCCGATCTTGGGGAGGGATCGCTGGATGAGCGACGCGACGTGTTCCGCCGCAATCACAACGCGTTCCGGGCTGCGGTCATCAACGAACCACGGGGCAACGACGTGCTTATCGGCGCTCTGCTCGAAAAGCCACACAGCGACCAGTGCGACCACGGCGTCATCTTCTTCAACAACATTGGACCACTCAACATGTGTGGTCACGGCACCATCGGACTGCTCGCCACCCTCCGGCATCTTGGGCGAGTGGAGATTGGTTCGCACCTGATCGAGACACCCGTCGGCATCGTGAAGACGACGCTGCACAATGACAACGAGGTCAGTGTGCGCAACGTGCCGTCGTATCGCGCGAAGGGGAAAGTAAAGGTCAAGGTTCCGGACTTCGGGACGGTTCATGGCGACATCGCGTGGGGCGGCAATTGGTTTTTTCTCGTCGAAACGCCGGACCTGGAATTTTCGCTGAAGAACGTCGATGAACTGACCGCGATATCGTGGCGGATTCGTCGGGCGCTTGAGTCAAACAAGATCACGTCTCCGACCGGTGCGGAGATTGATCACATCGAACTGTTCGGACCGCCTGCCCACCTTGATGCCCACAGCAAGAATTTCATTCTTTGTCCGGGTGGCGCGTATGACCGTTCACCGTGTGGAACCGGAACGAGTGCCAAGCTGGCCTGCTTGCACGCGGACGGAAAACTTCAGCCCGGCGAAATCTGGCGGCAGGAAAGCATCACTGGCAGCATCTTCGAGGGCTCGGTCGAGATTGAGCACACGCAGGTAATCCCCACCATCAAGGGCAGTGCGTTCATCACAGGGGAAGGCACTCTCTTGCTCGACGAGAACGATCCGTTCTGCTGGGGCATTCCGACATAGCAAACTTGTAATTTGTGTTTAAGCCGCTCATTCAATCTTGCGCAAATTCGACCAGAAAGTATCCTTTCCCTGTGAGCACTGTCCCGGAAATCGAAAACGCAGTCCAGAAACTGTCGCCCGGTGAACTGTCAGCCTTTCGCGATTGGTTCCAGACCTTTGACGCGACCGCGTGGGATAAACAGTTCGAAGAGGACGTCGCTGCCGGCCGTCTCGATGCACTGGCGGACGAAGCCATCCGTGACCTGCGGGACGGACGCTGCAGAGATTTGTGAAGCACCGCACAAACCCGAAGTTCTGGAAGTTTTACGGCGAATTGCCGAAAGCGATTCAGGAGCTTGCTGACGAGAACTTCGAACTGCTCAAGAGAAATCCCCGCCATCCGTCGTTGCACTTCAAGAAAGTCGGCCGCATGTGGTCAGTCAGGGTCGGCATCCATTATCGGGCGGCGGCTGTGGAATCAGACTCCGATATTGTCTGGTTCTGGATCGGTCACCACA
The DNA here is from genome assembly GCA_937893495.1 of uncultured Verrucomicrobiales bacterium. Classification (GTDB taxonomy): domain Bacteria; phylum Verrucomicrobiota; class Verrucomicrobiia; order Limisphaerales; family JAYPXF01; genus CALBIE01. Next base: position 11,961 of record CALBIE010000480.1, read on the forward strand.
GCGAATATGACCGCTTGGTTGGCAGGGCATAAACGGGAACGGTGATGACGTTGTCGTATGTGCGCTTTGCGCGCATAATTATGTCAAATTTCACCGACGAAAACTCACCGGAGACTATCCTTGTATCAATGGTCAAGCACCGAACCGCGCGGCAACGACGTGCTCGTCGGCGCGCTGCTCGAAACGCCACACAGCGATCAGTGTGACCACGGCGTCATCTTCTTCAACAACATTGGACCACTCAACATGTGCGGCCACGGCACCATCGGACTGCTCGTCACCCTGCGGCATCTCAACCTTCGCTCCGAGCCGCTTCGACAACCAGCGCAAATCGTTCGTCTTGAGGCACCGTCGTGTCAACTCACTTATCAAAAGCCTCCGTTACGATGGCGCACCAATAGCGCCGCGATGAATAGCACCGCCGCAGCACGCCTCGAAATTTCTTCATGAACGGTAGATTGAACGCAACCTGTCGGACGGTGTCGCTGCGGCTGGTCTGCGACACAGCCGCGCCCCGGCAGTGATAAATGCCACCTGATTGGCGGGCTGGGCGTCAATACAGGCAGGATGCCTGCGCTACGTGGCGGACCTCCGCGCCACTTTCTGGATTCCGATTCCGCGAGGATTTCGCCATAATCGCCCGGCAACGTATGGGAAAAAAGATAGTAATCATCGGAGGCGGAGTCATCGGTCTGTGCACGGCGTATTACTGCATGCGCAAGGGGCACAAGGTCACCATCATCGACCGTGGGCGGCCGGAGCCTGACAACTGCTCGGTCGGCAATGCGGGCATGATTGTGCCCAGCCACTTCATCCCGCTGGCCGCACCGGGAATAGTCGCGGCCGGGTTGAAGATGATGTGGAATCCGCAAAGCCCGTTCTTCGTCCGACCGCGACTCGACGCAGAGCTGCTCGACTGGGGTTTCAAGTTCATCCAGGCGGCGACCAAAAAGCGCGTCGCGAAGGCTGCGCCATTGCTGCTCCGGTTGAGCCTGGAAAGCCGCCGCTGTTTCCTTGAACTGGCGGCCAGTCCGCAACCCGGGTTCGGACTCGCCCTGCGTGGTTTGTTGATGCTCTGCCGGACCCGCGGTGGATTCCACGAGGAGACCCACGCAGCGCACGAGGCGCGCGAACTGGGGTTGGCCGCCGATGTGTTGACGCCCGAGGAAACCGCGAAGCTGGAACCGGACATCGACATGGATATCGCCGGCTCGGTGTATTTCCCGGAGGATTGTCATTTGTGCCCGAACCGTTTCCTGCACGCGCTCACCACGCTGTTGCGCCCCAACGGCGCGGTGTTCCGCCATGGCGCCAATGTCATCGATTGGCGTACGGTCAACGACCGAATCGATTGCGTCCGGACGAATCACGGCAATTTCGAGGCGGACGAATTTGTGGTGGCGGCCGGTTCATGGTCGCCGACGGTGTTGAAGGGATTGGGCGTGTATCTCCCGATGCAGGCCGGCAAGGGCTACAGCCTGACGCTTTCGCAACCGCCGCAGTTGCCGGGACATTGTGCCATCCTGAAGGAAGCTCGGGTCGCGGTCACTCCGATGGATCAGACACTTCGCTTCGGCGGCACCATGGAGCTGGGTGGACTGGACGACTCCATCAATCCATTGCGTGTGAAAGGCATCATCAAATCGTCAGTGAAATACTTTCCCGGATTTTCGGAATCCGATTTCGATTCCGCGCCGGCCTGGAGTGGCCTGCGCCCGTGTTCACCAGACGGCCTGCCATATCTCGGCCGCACCCGCCTCTATCACAACATGTCTGTCGCCAGCGGCCATGCGATGCTCGGCCTCAGTCTGGGCCCGATTTCCGGGCGACTGCTTGCGCAGGTGCTGTCTGATGAGGAACCAGACATCGATATGGAGTTGCTCCATCCTGATCGTTATTGCCCACAGTTCGCGAATGCCCAGTAGGCGCAATATCTTCCCCGCGGATGGCAAAGCCGACCCGCGGATGAAATCATTTTTCCATCTTATCCGTGTGCTTCTCAACCGGAACGATGCAGTCGGAGCGCCGCGACACACGTGTCGGGGCAGAAATGTGGATTTACCAATCGGTTCACGAGCTTATCGCTCGGTGGTTCAGACACACGAAATGGTGGCGCGTGACCGCAGGCTGCGGCTGGACGCTTCTGCGGAATGAATTCCGCGCTCCGCCCATTTCAGCTGCATCGCCCCGGCTCAAGGACTCCGTGTTCAATAATCGTACAGCCCACCGTCTTTGGAATAGCCGCCGCCCATTCCGCCCATCGGACCATCGCCTTCGTCGCCCATCAAATCTCCAAGGACATCGCCCATGTCTTCCTCAATCTTTTCTGGATCCTCACCGCTCTCCAGCCGTTTGATGGCAATGTCGAGTTCCTTGGGAATCGAGCCAGCAGGCATGATGTCCTTCATCTTCTTCATCATGTGCGCCATGTGCTTTGGATTGTTTTCATCCATACTCGCCATGTCCCGCTCCAACTCCCCCATGCCTCTGGCCATGCGCGGATCATCCATATCCGGCATATCGGCATTCGCTCCTGACTCGGTGTCGTCAGATTTTTTTCCACCCTTCACGGCCGCAAAACGGCTGATTTCTTTCGTCATCTTTTTGTTGCCGCACTTG
>CALBIE010000481.1 GCA_937893495.1 uncultured Verrucomicrobiales bacterium
TGCCGGCAATTGGGGTATCAGGGACGTATGGGAATTTACGAGTTGTTGGTTTTGAACGAAGCAATACGGCCACATATTCTTGGCCGTGCGGCCTCTTCTACGATTGCCCAGAAGGCAATTGAAAACGGCATGCGTACTCTGCGCGTGGATGGTTGGAATAAAGTCCGCGATGGCCAGACGACGATTGAAGAAGTGCTGCGGGTTACCCAGACGGAGGAACATCTAAACGCCTTGATGGAGGATACCGGCACGATGTTCCAGATGCGAGAGGGCTTGACGTGAAAAAAAGCCCTCCCTCAGCCTGCAATATCATCGAGTTATCCGATGGTAGTCAGAAACTCTGGCGTTTTGGCATGTCCGGCAACGGCAACGCGACGTTGAACCAGGAATTGACTGGATTGCCGTCCGAGACGCTCCCGGCCCGGCACGTGCTCAAGGACTGGTCCGACCTCTGGAAACCCAAGCTGAACCTCGCGTGGATACCGTCGGACAAGGTTTTTTTCAAGGTAGTTGAGTTTCCCGCCGCGGATCGGGATGAGTTGATCGCGATGATTGAGCTGCAACTCGAAAAGCTTTCACCGCTTCCATTGCATCAGGTCGTCTGGAGTTTCGAATTGTTCCCCGAGTCCCACCCTGGTGAGGAAGGAATGCAGACGGTGATCGTGATCATTGCGTCGCGCGTTGAGGTTGCCCGGCATCTCGGACAGCTTGAGACGAAGGGTTACATGGCGGACCGGTTGGAACTGCCGGAATTGCATCAATTACTCTCCGTGCGATTCACCGGGGATGGCATTTGGTTTATTCCGCGGCGGATTGAGAACGGGCATGCGGTGCTGATGGCGTGGTGGTTTGGTGGGATGTTGCGCCAACTGGGCGTCGCGAACTATTCGTCGGCCGAATCGCTGGAGTCGGAATTGAACAGGCAAGTCGATCGGATGGCCTGGGTGGGTGAAATGGAGGGCTGGTTGACCGAGGATCCAGAGTTTCATCTCGTGGCCGATGTCGAGCAGGCGGATACGTGGCGACCGGTGCTGGGAAAAGTCTCAGGTGCGGAAGTGACGGTGGATGATCCTATCCCGTCGGGCATGTTGGCAAGTCTGGCTGCGCAACGGGCCTCGCGCCAGGAATCACACACCAATCTGGTGCCCGAGGATCTTTCCGAGAAGTATCGGCAGGGTTACGTGGATCGCATCTGGATGCGCGGACTGGGTACCGTGCTGATGTTATACATGATGGGGATCCTGGTTTATTTCGGCGCCCTGGAAGTATTGCGCTACCAGAAAACTCAGCTTGGGACCGAAGTTCATGGGCTTTCCAATAGTTACACCAATACCCTGATCACCAGGGCGCGCATTCAATTGTTGCAGGAGCAGATATCTCTTAAGTACGCCGCCCTGGAGAGCCTGAAAGTGGCTTCACGCGAACTGCCTGATGGATTGATTTTAAACGATTTTTCATTTTCTCGTGGCAAGCGGGTTGTTCTGCGCGGCAGCGCTCCCGCGAGCGAGATCGGTAAGATTACTGATTACAATGATCGAATGCGTCAGGCGGAGCTGGACGGTGACCTGTTGTTCAGCAACGTGACTCCGCCAACCATCGGTGGCTCGGGGGCGAATCCGCAGAACATGACCTGGTCATTCATTGCCGAACTTAAATCCGACGAGATCGAATGAACAGTTTCATTGATAAACTGAATCTCCGTCCGGCCGAACGACGATTGCTCGTCGGCGTGGGCGTGGTGTTGTTTATCATCCTGAACATGTGGCTGATCTGGCCGCATTTCAAGGATTGGAAGAAACTCCGGGGAGAAATCGCGGTCGCTGAATCGACCCTTGCAACGTTCAAGGCTGAGATAGCGAAACTGCCCGGTTATCAAACGTTGGAAAAGAAGCTCAAAGGCGACGGTGGCGCGGCATTGGCCACTGCCGAGATGGCGTTGGCGCTGATGAAAGTCGTGCAACCCAAGGCATCGGTTGCCGGCATCCAGGTGGTGAGTTGGGATCCGAGAAAGGGACGCAGTGAACGGGGGAGCGAATATTTCGAAGAGCAGACGTTGCGCATCAGTTTCAAGGCGACCAGCGACGACCAGTTGCTGAAGTTTCTCGTTTCGCTCGGCGAAGGAGATTCCACGATTCGAATCAGGGACTTGAACATTCGCCCGGAACCCACGCGTTTCAAACTGATGGGAGACGTCACGATGATTGCCAGCTACCAGCGAGCCGAGCCTGTCGCAAAGCGCTGAGGTCAGACGAATTAATTTTTTGAATCAATGATGGACACCAACAAATACGAAAACGGACTTTGGCAAAGGGTGGGGTGCATCCCGACGCTGCCCCCGGGAGCGCGGCGTTTACGCCGCCGAGATGTGGCGACCCGATTGAGTTCCGGATTTTCGACAGCGGAGTCTGCAAATGGACGCCTTTGCGGTCACAAGGCCGCGCTTCAGTCGGGGCGGTGCGCGGACGTAATGCAAAAGGTGTCAAGAACTCGGGACGATTCGGGGTCGAAAGCAATCAGGGAAAGGAAGCTAATGAAGATCAGACTCACATTCCTGCTGGCCACCGGTTACATGATCCTCGGATTGTCCGCCGCGCCCGCGCCGAGGACGGCGACGGTAATAACGAATTCGCTGCGGCTTCTGCCGCCCACGGGTGCCAGACCCGCCTCCGCGCGTCCGTCGCCAACCCAAACATCGCCCATTCAGTCCCCGGCGGTTCGGACGGTTACACCTCCCTTCCAATCGGCGAAGCCGGTGGAATCGCCCTTCACCGACGGTCTCGAGAGCATGGCGCCGATCAGCGCGGCTGGAAATTCAAGAACTGTCACCAATACCTTAAAGACCGTGGTGGTGCCGGCACCGACTGTTCAGGTCATCCCCATACCTACGGTGGCAAGCACCAACATGGGTAACCCGCAAGTTATTGGACGAATGCCGGAATCAAATGTGCTGTCCATTGTTCGACCGCAGGATGAACGCGTTCTTCCGGCGGGTTTGATTAAATTTCAGAACACTCCGCTCGAGCAGGTGCTGGAAGTCTATTCAGAGTTGACGAGCCGTACTGTTCTCAAAGCCCCAACGGTTCAGGCGGCGACCCAGATAACATTAATTTCAGCAACCGACCTGACGTTGACGGAGGCGATACAGGCTATCGATATCATTCTTGCCCAGAACAACATTTCGATCATTCC
>CALBIE010000482.1 GCA_937893495.1 uncultured Verrucomicrobiales bacterium
CGACCACGACGAGACCCTTGTCTTTCATGTCCGCGACCAGTTGCTTGAGGCGCCCTTCAGCGGCGTGCGAATCCGGACAGTGATTGGAGATGAACGCGATCATGAGCAGCTTCGCGTGCCGATAATTCGCCAGCGTGTGGGTTTTGCCGTCGATGCCGGGCAGTGAGAAATCGGGCGCCCGCTCGCCAATCTTCAGGTCTCGAAGATCGCTCGGTTTTGAAGCGGCGGAAAGGGACAACGCAGAAATCAATAGCAACGAGAAAACTACTGCGAACGATGATTCAGGCTTTGAACTCCTGAACGGTAGCAGCCGGCGTGAGGAGGCTCTGATTTCCTGCATCGAGATTGATATGAGCCTCCTCACGTCGGCTGCTACGGGGATTATCGGGAGGAGGAAGTTGCGCAAAGTATTCATGGTCCGTGGTGCTTCAATAATTGTGACTGGTAGGTGATCGGCACGCACGCTACGGCACTCATGGCATTCTGTAAACTCCGGCTTCATGTCGCCAGGTCAAGGCTGCGCGATTCACTTCCGTTCCTGAAATGCTTCGGACAAAAAGCGAAGCACATGCCGAATCATTAGGGAGTGACGCCCCACCAGTCTCCCAAAAGTCCGCCACGGGATCAGTGCGCGGCCCCAATCGGGCAGGCCCAATACGAAATTCGCCGCCCGGGTCGGGCGCAATGATCGCGTGTTTGCCGGACGGCGGCGTCGCTCGTATTCGCTCACCACGTCCGGCGTGTTGGCGAGCAACAGTTCCGCCAGGACCCGGGCGTCACCGACTGCCATGTTGGCACCCTGTCCGCCGGCCGGGCTGGGTGGATGGGCGGCGTCACCCATCAGAATCGCGCCGGGCGCGCCGTAACGGTTGGCGTGGCCCCAGTAACGTTTTACGTGCGCGAAGTCATCCGGGAATTGCCGGTCGCCAACGAAATCATTCACCGCAGGATACTTTTCGCGCCACTCGGTCCACGTCTCGGCAGGTCCCCGTTGCCGGTCGAATTCCTGTCCGAGCGTCGCGATGATGCCAGCGCCCTTATCGTCCGGGAGGGGTGCGCCACCCAGCGCGAGAACACCACCCCGCACGCCGTCAAGATTGGGGATGACATGCACGGCTCCAACCCGAAACGACTTGGGCCAATCGAACCTGAAGCAGAAGAACTCGATGGGAAACAGCCGCGTCTTCAACTCGATGTCGCAGGCGCGCCGGACAATCGATTTGCCGCCGTCATCACCCACGGTCCAGTCGGCCAGCACTTCGAATTCCTTGCCACCCGTGACTTCGCGCGCCCGCACACCGATGACCCGGCCATTGTCTTTCAACACTTCGGCGACTTCGACTCCGCGCCGCAGTTCAAACGAATCGAGACCGAGCAGCAGTTCGCGGGTTGCGTTGGGGTTGGTGGACCATGGATGAACCTTCGCCCCATCGAGATCGGATTGGGACACGCCTGATACAAAACCTCCCTGGTTGAAAACCTCGATCCCCTGCAGTGGCATCATGGCTTGCGCCTCCCATGTTTCGCGCGGCAACAAGGTGAACAACGTTTCCGCCGTGTTTGGCCAGAGAATCTCCGGCCGCGTCCACATCGGCGCCGACGTGCTTCGTTCCAGCACCATCACCTTGCGGCCGGCGCGTCCCAGCAGCGCGGCCAGTACGCAGCCGCCGATACCTCCACCGACAATCACGATATCTCGTTTCACGAAAGGGTTCTGATTGAATGAAGCGCGAAGGACTCCGACGTGTCCAGATTTTCCAGAGCACCTCCGGAAAAGTCAGAGGCTCCGCGTAGCGTCGCCCCACCTGAGGATTGACCTGGCGGACTGCGTAGTTGAACTATTCGATGGTGGGGCAAGGCTACGCCGCGCCTCTGATCTCTTCCCTGTCCCATAACCTGGCGAGAGGCTCCCTGGTAGGCTGAGGCAATTGGCAGGTCCGGCTCGGACCTGAACCTCTAATCCGGAACGATGCAGTTGAGAATCGCCAACCGAAGCGAATCGTCGCCAATGACCGG